>RFHI01000014.1 GCA_003696425.1 Candidatus Dadabacteria bacterium
CTTCTCGGTCATAGAAAAGTCCTCAAGCTTTGAATAACCTCGATATCACAGTCATCTTTAAGTACGTTACAGACCTGCGGTGTGAATTTTAAATGTCTCAGAGTATTATCTCCGGCGGGGTCTAGTATATTAAGGTCGACCAAAAAGCTAATGCTTTTTTGACGAATCTCGTCAACGGTTTTAGCACGGGCCTTTTCTAGTTGCGGATCCTTAGACACACACGAGGCCCAAAAACTTGGCCAGCAAGTGGATCTAAGGACAGGATTCATGCTCTCAAGTTTCTCTGACACAACATCACGAAAAAACTCACGTAATACTCTACTGCTACTCACACTGGCTACCAGCGCTGCCTGCTTAGAAGATATTGAATCTGATACCGCAATAAGGTCTACCATACGCGGTGCCGTAGAGCTTAAGCGCCCATACAAGTAAGTAAATAAGTTACTGGCTGTTTTCTTAGTATTTCTATTTAATAAGTTTTGCTCTAACACCCTAGCTCGTAAGTCTTTTTTTGAAAGCCCTTTAATCATTAATCCTGCGATTACTTTAAGTTCATGCCACAATAAGCCCCCGTTATGGAGCTTGAGGTCATAAGTTCGCACAATACTATCTTTAGGCTTACGGTGCTCACCTCCCACTTTGCTCATGCACTTTTCCCCTGGCGCGAACCAAACCTATTAGATTAGTAAGTAAAACAGCTCCAATAATAACTGTTTCACATAAAAAATCAAAAGGTTACGAGATTAGGGCTGTTGAATATGTGATCTGTAGAGAGCAGCTAACAGGAATAAAGTAATATCTCCAACGATCAATTATCTTAGCAGGTTAGTAGACTTTTTAATTTTATATACCCCAATTTTTGGTGTTGATTTTTAGTCACATCTTGACAACTGAAGCAAACAAACTGGCACCCCCGAGAGGATTCGAACCTCTGACCCCATCCCCCTTCGCCCTTGCAGGGCTACGGGGGATTGGGGATTTGGTGGTTAACGAGCAGTGTGGCACCCCCGGCAAGATTCGAACTTGCGACCCCAGGTTTAGGAAACCTGTGCTCTATCCTGCTGAGCTACGGGGGCATAACAGAACATTCTAACTACCTTTACACCAGCCCCGGGTAAAGCAGCAAGCACAGGTTTCCTTTCCTTGGGAATCAAACGCTCGCCAGCTCGCGTTTGCAATGTTACGGCGCAAATGCAGTCCTTCGGACTGCTAGCGCACGTCCTGTGCTCTATCCTGCTGAGCTACGGGGGCACAGCTGCAAGGCGAAACTATAACATTAAGACAATCGCGTTAAAAGAGCTTAGAAAAGTAAGGATCTTAGGTAAATTCTGTTAGCCTTGCCCCGGATTGGTCAAATAAAACTCGTAGACGTAGCCGTCTACGTCGACGGTTTTACGTCGACGGCAACGTAGTCGTCAACGTAATACGCCCTACGAGTTTAGCTTTCCTATTCAGCCACAGCTCCAGAAAACTGAAATTCAGTAAGCCGAAAAGCAGAAGCTGTTCTGCTGAAAAGCAGAGTGCAGGATGCTGAGGGCTGGTTCTGATTGCTGATTAGTGTTTTCCCGCTCTCGGCCCGGCATATTCACAATACAACTTGATAGAAACAATAGCCTCCAGGAAAACCAACGATATAATTGGTGCCTGACTCACAGATCGTATACGTCCACGTTGCCGTATTCGTAAAACCGTGTACGTAGACGTATGCGTCTACGAACTTTACTCTTCATAACTCTCAAGTTAATGCTCCCCCCCTTATGAGTATGCTAAGTCCCCCCACTACCGATAAAATACCGATGGATCAATCGCCTGGTGGCGGCCGCGGCTATTAAGTATCCTGGTTTCAAAATGAACATGCGGGCCGGTAGCATGGCCAGTCTGGCCAACCTCGGCAATTAACTGCCCGCGGCGAACATACTGCCCGCGGCGAACACGATTGCGGCGGTTGTGAGCATAAACAGTAAGTAGCCCATCACCCTTAATAATCACAAGATTGCCATAACCACGTATACCATTTGAACTGTAAACCACCTGCCCCGAATGCGCGGCATATACCGGCGTGCCGGAAGGGGCCGCAATATCAATACCCTCATGAAACGAAAACCAACGACGGCCAAAACGCGATGTAATTGTCCCACCCCGTACCGGCCATAAAAGCCGGCCAACATACTTACTCGCGCGGCCAAGCTGGGCTGTGGAAACACGGCTGTGACGCTTGCTCATGGTAAAACCGGCTGCACTCCAGCCGCGGCCACTTGTAACTCTATGCTTATACTTTAATGACTGACCGTGATAAGGAATGTAAATTATCTGACCCGGCTTTAACGAACGCGGATTGTAAATACCATTCTCCCGCTCAATCGTGCGAACACTTACATCAAAACGACGCGATATGCTGTAAAGCGTATCACCACGCCTTACCGGATAACGAATATACTTCCTTGTTTTAGAGGGATATAAAACCGAACAACTTGAAAGAAGGCATAACAGCAGAATAAAACTAAGTAACCTTCGGGTATACCCGAAAACCTTCCTCAGCTTTCGCTCTTGTTTGCACGTTTCGGAACCCACCAGTACGCATACGCCAATGTCATTATAACCACCGCACCAAGCAGCCAGTACCCAACAATCCTGGCCTCTGCCTCACCCTGCGCCTCACCCAGTACATAGCCAAGCGCAACCAATATAATCACCCAGACTGACGCACCTAGCGAGGTCAGCACGGCAAAGGGCGCAAACGGCATCCTGGCCAGACCGGCCGGAATGGAAATCCATTGACGAATTCCAAATATTAGCCTGCCTACAAAGGTAGCAAAATTACCGTGTTTTAAAAATGCCTTTTCTAGCTTTATAAACTTCTCCTCCGGCAGAAAAAAATAACGGCCATAAGTAAGAATAAACTTACGCCCCAGCCAGACTGAAAGATAATAATTTATCGTAGCCCCAAGAAGACTCCCGCCAACACCGGCTAAAAAGATCATAACAATACTCATCTCACCCTGCTGCGCCAGGTAACCGGCCGGAACAAGCACTATCTCGCTCGGAAAAGGAATAAAAGAACTCTCAACCGTCATTAAAATAAAAATCCCGAGATAACCCATATCGCCAACAAGCGATACAACCGTTGCAACAAACTGATGAAGAAGTTCAGACATATTACCAACTGTGCATAAGATTAAAATGAAGCGTCAGAGTAAAACGCTACTGAAAAACAGTCAAATGAAGCTATTTTCCACCTACAAAGTTACACGGCTCAAGCTGATAAAGCGTGGCGCCGCCACCACTGCGGGCCTCCCAGAGCGTAAGAATCTGGCCGCGGCTGCTGCCAAGCGGCGCTACCATGCGCCCTCCAGGAGACTTAAGCTGCGCTATCAGCTCCGGCTCAATCTGCTCAAAAGCGGCCGATACTACTATGGCATCATAAGGCGCATGCTCCCTCCAGCCGCGCCGTCCATCACCGGCTTTAATTAGAATATTCTGAAAGTTTAACTTATCAAGCCTTCTCCTGGTGGCCTGCGCAAGAAGCGGAATATACTCAATAGCAAAAACCTGCGCTCCCGCTGCCGCCATAACAGCGCTGCAATATCCTGAACCGCAGCCAATTTCAAGTATGCGCATCCCACGGCTAAGCCCAATTAAACCGAGCATCCGCGCTACCGTCGATGGCCTTGAAATCGTCTGGCCAAAGCCAATCGGGAGAGCGTTGTCTTCTGCCGCACGGCGGTTAAAGGCGTGCTCTACAAACTGGTCACGCGGTACAGCCGCAAAGGCAGCAGTTAATACTCGGGCAGTCTCTTCATCCAAAACTCCGGCCTTCTCTACAATACTCTCTGCAAATTTCTGCCAGAATACCCCCGATGATTTACGTTTTGCTCTAATCAATTTCTCTCTCCCAAATTACTACCCGGAAAACATTATAATCAGTACCGTTTTCAGGGTATTTCGGCCCCCCAGGAGGCGCAATACCCGATTTTGACTATATAGTCTAAGTTATGGAAACATGGTAACTTTCAGAGCTGCCTGCTGGTGCCCGGCAGTGAAGTTTTAGCATCTTAACCGTTATGCAGAATCATTACGAAGTACTCGGCATAAACACCTCAGCTACCCAGGCCGAAATAAGACGCGCTTACCGCATACTGGCCCGCCGCTACCACCCCGATGTTAACCCGGGCGAAGGCTCAGGAGAGCGCTTTAAAAAAATAGCAGAAGCCTACCGCGTCTTAAGCGATGAAAAACAGAGAAAGCTTTACGATATAGAACTCTCATCAGCTGAACGCGCCCGCCTTAACCGTAAAAACCCCTACCGCGCCCAGCAGCGCTACGAAGAGTGGAGAAAACGCGCCGCTGAAGCACAAAACTGGGGACGCGAAACCAAAAGCACTCTTCACGAAAAACCAAAACTAAAAAAACGCCCGACACCCTCCGGTAAAACAAAAAAAGCACCACCTAAAAAAGAACAAAACCTGATTAAAGAAATCGGAGCTGCCGTAAGGGACTATATTAAAAGCCGCACAAAGGCTAAAGAAGCCTCTCGCGGAATGCAGGTCTCAGTTATTGAAGTTTCAGTAAGTATTAAAGACGCAATATTCGGCGTTAAAAAAACTATTGAAATTGCCGAAGAGTCGCGTACCCGAAAGGTCTCTGTGCGTATTCCGGCAGGAGTTAGAAGCGGCTCAGTTGTAAGACTGCGCTCAACCGGAAAGAAAAAAGAAGAGCTGGTACTGATTGTGCGGGTAGCCTGGCATCCCTTTATAGAGATACAACCGCGCGGACTTATTGTGGAAATTCCAATATCCGTGCGTGAAGCCGTCTGCGGCGCAAGTATCAGCGTGCCTACCCTGGAAGAGCCTGTATCTATTCGCGTGCCGCCGGCAAGCCAGAGCGGAACTGAAATCAGAGTGCCTAAAAAAGGTATTAAAACCGCTGATGGAGAAAGAGGCGATATCTTTTACCGCCTGATGATAAAAGTGCCGGAATCCTCCCACGCTGTTGGCATACAGGACCTTACCGAAACACTTGATAAGTACTACGAATCACAGGTGCGCGAGGCGCTGCCAGAGTCTTTAAGCGATCTATGACACAACAAAGTGAGAGCCGGCGCTCAATTAAATCATCACTCTATTACCTGCTCTTTAGCCTGCTGGCCCAAAGCGTCGGCTTTGCCGCAGGACTCGTGGCTTCAGAATACCTTGGAGTAACAGGGATTGCACTTTCACTTATCCACGGCATTGTGGCCTGCATAATATCGCGCTGGCTTAAAATGCCCCCGGCCTGGCAGGCCGCTAACCTGCTGCTTCCCCCGGGAATAGTGCTTTATGTGGAACTTAAACTTCCCGCCGGAATACTACTTTTGGCCTTTATTATAACAGTTCTTATTTACCTTCCGGTAATCTGGAGCGGAATTCCGTATTACCCTACCAGCAGAAAAACTTACGCTGAAATCGCTAAGCTTTTGCCTGCTGATAAAAGCTTTACAATGCTCGATATCGGCTGCGGTTTTTCTGGGCTCTTGTTCTATCTTTCAAAGAGATTTCCGGAGGGAAAATTTACCGGCGTCGAAATCGGGCCGGTTCCGTATCTGCTCTCAAAGTTAAAAACGATTGTTTTTAGGCCGAAAAACGTAGAGATCCTGTTTAAAGATTTCTGGAAAATGGATTTTAGTAGTTATGACGTAATTTACGCCTTTCTTGCACCAGGCCCGATGGAAAGGCTCTGGCAGAAAGTAAAAAGCGAAATGAAGCCAGGCAGTATTTTTATTACCAATACATTTGAAGTAGAAGCTAAGGCAGACCAGGTGGTGGTGGTAGAAGATTACAGGGTATTTAAGTTGTATTTATTCAGGATGTGAAAGTGAGTGTTTTCCTGCTCCCAGCTTCCAGCAGCTAGCTGCAGCTTTGAATAATAAGATTCGTGGACGTAGCCGTCTACGTCGACGGTTTTACGTTTACGGCAACGTAGTCGTCAACGTAATACGCCCAGTTCAGCTTTCCTTTGCAGCTTTCGTAGCAGAAAACTGAAACTC
>RFHI01000134.1 GCA_003696425.1 Candidatus Dadabacteria bacterium
AAGTTCAACTTCATGAAAGGGTTTACTGATAAATTCTATCTCCCCCTTATTTTTAAGCTCCACAACCTCCGGGATCATTTTAAGGCCGGACACCATTACAACTCCAACATCCGGTTTAATCTTTTTTATTTCAAGATAGGCCTCATATCCGTTCATCTGCGGCATCGAGAAATCCATCAGTACACAATCAATCTCATCAACGTTTTCTGCAAACTTTTCAACTGCATCAAGCCCGTCAATCGCAACTATACTCTCTCCACCATTTTCCTCTATCATTATTGTAGTTACTTCCCGCATCAGCTCTTCATCATCGACCACAAGAATAGTAGGATTCCCTTCGAGCTTTAGCTCGGTAAAGCCCTGGTCAGAAACCACCTGATTTCTGGAATTAGCCTCAGTCATTTCTAGTCTCCAAGAATCTCTTCCAGCAGATATTCCCCCTGCCTGACAATATCGGTATACTACCGACAATAGTTTAATATCCTGGCACTCTACTCACCTATCAGGCTAATTACAATAGCTTTTTAAGCCTTTTTATAAGTAGCTGATCTGTCGCAGGATGTTCACTTACTAATTTAAGAACCCGCGCTGCATTGCTGGCCCGCCGCCGCGAGTCTTTCTCGGGGTAGTTTTTCTCAAGCTCCTCAATAAACATTTCAGCCAGCCTGGTTAAATCATGACTGCCTAAATCGCTGCTGAGTGTAAGTTCATAACCACCGGTCATGGCCAGCTTGCGGGCCTGTTTTTTAAGCTTATCAGGCGTTAAGTCCGCTGTTATTTCAAGAAGATGAATCAAGAGCTCCCTCCAGAATATCCACGAACTTAAGCGCTGCAATCCCGTCGCCGCTTACCTGAATCCTGCCCTCGAGCCACGCTCTCTGCGGATTAACTTTTCTCCGCCAAATATCAGCTAATATGTCTGAATCAAGTTGAATAACGCAATCAGCTTCCCGGCTGCCTGAGATTACAGCAGGCCTTTCGCCGGTAAGTTTTATAGTCCAGTCGCCACCGTCTCTGCCGCGAACAACCAGATTGATTGTGGTGTCAAACGATCTGGCCCACTCGGCTTTAACCTCGACTGCCGCTGTAATAGTACGGATTATTGCTGCGGTATCCACAATAAAAGCTTAGCACTCTTGTACCAGAGTTTAAAGTGTCGGCAGCTAATGAAAGATTCTACGCCTGTGTCCCCGAAGAAAGCGATTCTATCAGCCGGTCAAGGTTTTTAACCCCCGGATACTCACCCAGAAGTCTTGAGCCTTCATCGCGAGCTTTACTGGCAACCAGCAGAGCTGAAATGCGGTCATTATTGTGGTAATAAGCCTCCGCCAATATGTGCATTTCACGCGGACTTATCCAGCCCGAATGCTGGCAGGCTTTAGTGGCATTCTGTAAAGCAAAACCCGGATTATAAAAAGGGCCGGCCTTAAGATAGGATTCGGCCAACAGTGAAAGTACCCTGGGATGATTAGGCACTGCTTTAAGTGCTCTTCTAAGTTCACGGCGGGCACGTGCAATCTTATCTTCTTCCAGTAACACCTGTGCAAACAACAGCAGAGCTTCAAAAGAAATTTCTTCACCTGAAACTATCTCTTCAAGCTTTTTTCGCCCCTGATCGTACTGCCCGCGCCGCATCATAAGACGTGCTCTGGCTGCTTCAAGCCGCGGATCCGAAGCACCGGTTTTATCAACCAGTTTTAAGGTTTTAACAGCCTCCTGCAGAAGAAATGCAGGCCCCCCGTTTTCAAGCACTGCAAACAAATATGTTCCGGCCAGCTCGGCATCAGCAGGAATAGTCCTTAAAGCTCTTCTGATGGTCCAGGCTGCTTCAAGAGAACGACCCGTCCAGATTTGAAGTCTCGCCAGACGTAAGAAGCCTTCACGAGATTGTGGTAAATTGCTGGTCACCTGCAACAACTCTTTTTCGGCCTCTTTAAGTTTGCCGGTTCTAAAGAGGCAGTAAGAGAGATCAAGCCTGGCACAGTGGCCGGCAGGATGATTGGGATGGCGAGCAATCCCATGACGATACTGTTCAGCAGCTTCCTGATAACGCCCATTACTGTATAACGCTGCGGCTTTTATCCAGGAATAAACCGGAAAGCTTTTCCAGGTCTTGAACCATTTTCGGTAAAGTTTAATGTGGTTAAGCATGCCTCCTTAATCCTCTCTACGATAAATTCAGGCAAAAAGTGCAAATAGTATGGCTTTATAGTAATATCCTTCAATAAGCATGTTTTGCTTCAGATTGTAAATATCACTATTTATTTCAGTATGTTAAAAGAGAAGTTAGTAAATCTTTTAAGCCCCACTCAGGTCACTGACGAACCTTCCGAACTTCAGCACTACGGGCAGGACTGGATCGATGATTACAAGGCTAATCCGTCGCTGGTCGTTTTCCCGGAGAGCATAGAACAAGTACAGAAAGTTATTAATTTCTGCCGCAGTAATAAGATTGCCCTGGTGCCTTCGGGCGGCAGAACCGGAATGAGCGCAGGTGCTACTGCAACCAGCGGTGAATGTGTTTTATCGCTTGAGCGGCTCAGAAAAATTGTTGAGGTGAGCAAAGTTGACCGCTCAATAACGTGTCAGGCAGGCGTTGTAACAGAAGTGGCTCAGCAGGCCGCTGCAGCTGAAGGACTCTATCTTCCACTTGATTTCGGAGCACGAGCATCAAGCACAATCGGTGGAAATATTGCTACCAACGTTGGCGGGTTACATGTTATAAGGTACGGCAATATCCGCCAGTGGGTGCTTGGCCTCAAGGTTGTTACTGCCAGTGGTGAACTCTTAACACTAAACGGCAAACTCTATAAAAACCAGACCGGCCCGGACCTGACATCTATATTTATCGGCTCAGAGGGCATTCTCGGTGTAATTGTAGAAGCAACCCTGAAACTTACCCGCCCACCTGGCGATAGCCTCAGGATGCTTTGCGGTATCTCGAACCTTAATGCAGCACTCTCTCTTTTAGTAAGCGCCCGCGAGGCTTTTAGAGAAATTACAAGCTTTGAGTTTTTTACTGACAGGTGTCTTAAGCAGGTTATAGCCCACAGTGAACTGCGGCAACCATTCTCTGAGATGTACGACTTTTACCTGGTAATTGAAGCTGAAACTGCCGCCAAAGATGCTGAAAAGTGGCTGGCAAAAAACCTGGAAGACGGAACTGTAAAAAATGCACTGATAAGCCATAGCTCTGTACAATACGAAGAGTTTATGAAATACCGTGAATTAATTCCTGAGCTGGTGCACGCCAGTCACACGGTTCATAAAAATGATGTCTCCGTGGCCATCTCGGACGTTCCTGCTTTTTATGGCGACCTCACCGCCACATTTAAGCAGTATTATCCCTCTTACGAAGTGCTCATATTCGGGCACATTGGAGACGGCAACTTGCATATTGAAGTTATTAAACCTGAAGAGTTACCGGAGCAGGAATTTATAAACGAATGCAAGCAGGTTGATCATCATATATTCTCAGTTGTTAAAAAATATCACGGCAGCATTTCAGCAGAGCACGGAGTGGGACTATTAAAACGTGATTATCTGCACTACACCCGAACTGAGGCAGAAATTAATTATCTGCGTAAACTAAAGAGTATCTTTGACCCCGATAATATTTTAAATCCCGGTAAAGTTATTCCCGCCTGAGCGGCAGGCCTACTGATTCTCCATATTTAACTTCACTTTCGCGCTGCAAACTCTCAGAAAAGCTTACAGCATTTTTTTCAAAAAGAACCACTACCGCTGAACCGAGATGGAAAGTGCCGAGTTTTTCTGCGCGAATGACTTTTACAGGCGGCTCCAAAGCTATTCTCTCGATCTTCCTTCCAGCGGGTCTCAGTAAAAATTTATCCCTGACTATTTTCTTCAGATAGTGAAGTTCTATTTTACCCACATTGGTAGCTGCAATCATTACCAGTGCTACCACTCCAACTTCAGTATCAATCAGATTAACAACACGCTCATTGACAACTAAAAGCCTCGCCACCTTTTCAACTCCCCAGCTGTTAACAGGCCAGAGAGCACCGGGGATATGAGTATAACTATAAATCCTGCCATCAATCGGCGAAAAAATATGATGGGCATGGCGGGGGGAGAGATAAAAGTACAGATAATTTCCATCTATAAAGCGCTCTGCTACGTGCTGGTCAGCCAAAAACTCTTTAAGACTATAACTCTGCCCCTTAATAGAATTTATGTGATCCCCGTCTATCTTACCAAAGTCCCGAAGAACCCCGTCTACGGGAGCCACAATACCCTCACCAGTCGGCCTCAGTTCAGCGCGTATATCTCTTATAAACAGCTGGTTTAAGGAGTTGTAACTTTCAAGCGGCTTTTCAGCTTCCTGCATCTCAATTCCATAGAGCCTCACAAAGCACTTTAAGAGTAAGCGCCTGACTGGAGCGGGCCATTTAACTCCAGCCAGAAAACCGCTCAGCCAGCTAAGATAGTGAAGCAGTAAATTCATCTAGTAATCCAGCAGTTTTTTAATGGTGCTTTCAAGCCTGCTCTCTGCAAGAAAGTTTCTTTCAAGTGCAGGGTGAAACGGCACTGGAGTATCAAGACTTGCGCAGCGCATAACCGGTGC
>RFHI01000135.1 GCA_003696425.1 Candidatus Dadabacteria bacterium
GGCTTAAGCCCTGTAACCTGCGCTACCATTGAGAGTAACAAAGAATAACTTGCAATATTAAACGGCACTCCCAGCATCAGATCTGCTGAGCGCTGATAAAGCTGAAGACTGAGGTTTTCTCCGTTTACATAAAACTGGAAAAGCGTATGGCAGGCTGGCGGAGCAACCTCGGGCAAATCCCCCGGATTAAATGACACCACTACCAGTCTTCGGCTGGTAGGATTTCGTTTAATCTCTTCAATCACACGTGATATCTGATCAATCTTTTCTCCGTTAGCTGCCTCCCACCTGCGCCACTGCTTGCCGTAAACCGGGCCAAGCTCACCATTCTCATCAGCCCACTCGTCCCAAATGGTTACTTTGTGATCATTCAGGTACTTAATGTTGGTATCCCCTTTAAGAAACCAGAGCAGTTCATAAATAATCGAGCGGGTATGTAACTTTTTAGTGGTAAGCAGCGGAAAGCCTTCTTCCAAATTAAACCGTAACTGGCGGCCAAAGACTGAATAAGTTCCCACTCCGGTTCGGTCGGGCCGGATATCACCTGATTCAGGTTTTCCGTTTTCAAGTACATCACGGACAAGTTCCAGATATTGCTGCATAACTCAACATTCCTTTTTACCACGATTTAGCTGTGAGCATATTTAAACCGGCAAACATAAACAAGACCTTACCAAAATCCGCTATGCTTGTCATAAGATTTGCGATGGTCTAATCTCAACTGGTCATTAGCTAATTTTGACCAGAGGAATAATACCATGTCTGAACACGCTGCTGAACTCTACTGGAAACGCGAAACTGATGACTTTACCTACCAGTCATACGACCGTAACCACATCTGGAAATTTGAAAACGGTGTTGAGCTTGAAGCCAGTGCTGCCCCTCAGTATAAAGGCGATCCAAATAAAGTTGACCCTGAATCAGCCTTTGCAGCAGCACTATCAAGCTGTCATATGCTTACATTTCTTGCGCTGGCTGCCATGAAAAAGTTTGTAGTGGACAGCTACCACGATCGTGCTGTTGCCACGCTCGATAAGGATTCAAGTGGCAACATGGCAATAACAAGAGTCACGCTTACTCCGCGTATTGAATTCAGCGGTGACAACCAGCCATCTGCAGAAGAATTACAGGAGCTGCACGATCAGGCCCACCACAAGTGCTTTCTGGCAAACTCGGTAAAATGTGAGGTGACTGTAAACTGTTAACTGTTACAGTGATTTTCGTCTTGTAGATGGCTCTCAGCCGTCGGCAGCCTGATAATCTACCCTTTCCAGCTCCAGCTGTGTAACTAAAAAGTTTTTCATCAGTTGCAGCGCATTCTGCGCGACCATAATCCGCCTCTCTTTTTTAGGAATTTTACGACCGCCGCGGCGACTTCCGGCAAGCCGGCTGTAAGCGGGTATAAGTCCAAAGCTGATATTCATTGGCTGAAAGTTCTCGCGGTCCGGGTCACTTATATAAGCAAGCAGCGCCCCCACGGCAGTCTCAGCAGGAAAAACAAGTGGCTTAAGTCCGTAAGCCAGACGACCTGCATTTATTCCCGCTACGACACCTCCGGCAGTTGATTCCACATACCCTTCTGTTCCTGTAATCTGGCCGGCAAAGAATACTGCCGGATTTGTTCTAAGCTGTAGTGTCGCATTCAAACATCGCGGAGAATCGATAAAAGTATTACGGTGCACCGAACCAAAGCGCACAAACTCGGCTTTCTCAAGCCCCGGTAGACTCGTAAAAATTCTTTTCTGATCGGCACGCTTCATCCTGGTCTGCATACCAACCATGCTCCAGAGAGTCCCCTCGCGGTTATCCTGTCTTAGCTGTATCACAGCGTAAGGCTGTTTGCCTGTTACGGGATCAGTTAATCCGACCGGCTTAAGCGGCCCGTAGCGAAGAGTATCCTCTCCTCTCTCGACCATATCTTCTATCGGCATACAGCCCTCAAAAGGCCGGATATTATCCAGGCGCTCTGACTCAACCGCTGGATTTCCGCTATACTTTTCGGCCTTGCGGATATCAGAGACAAACTTCTTATACTGCTCCTCAGTTAAAGGGATATTTAAATACTCGTTACCTGCACCTTTGTTATAGCGCGACTGTCTGAAGATTTTTTCAGTATTAAGCGAATCATAGAGCACTATCGGACTAATGGCATCATAAAACGCAAGGCTCTCATGACCGGTAAGTTTTAAAATCTCTTTTACAAGCGCCGGAGAGCTAAGCGGCCCGGAGGCAATAATAAGAGGCTCATTGATACTTGCAGCAGGAAGCTCTCTAACCTCCGCTTCAACTACTTCTACCAGTGGATGGTTTCTTAAAGTATTATCCACCCCCTGGCTGAAACGCTCACGATCAACGGCAAAAGCGCCACCTGCCGGCACTTCAGCCGCCTTTGCGCAGCGCATTATAAGAGAATCAAGCAGGCAGAGTTCTTCTTTTAAAAGCCCCACGGCATTACTTAAATCGCGTCCGCGAAAAGAGTTCGAACAGACAAGCTCTGCAAATAGCCCGGTTTTATGGGCAGCAGTCATACGCTGCGGACGCATTTCATAGAGCCTTACGGCAATACCGCGCTTAACAAGCTGCCAGGCAGCTTCACTTCCGGCCAAACCGGCTCCAATAATAGTTACTTTTTTCATTAGATGAATTTTACCGGAAAATTATCAGTAAATTACTGTATCAGGGGCGTGCTCTAAAATAAAGCTTACAAGCGCAGGATTTTGCAGGTTGGTATAAAGCGTTACATCACCGCTTCGGCAATCGCGGGTGGTTCCTGATGAAACCAGTCCTACAATCCCACTTAGCTGACGTCCATCGGGATATTGAAATGCAGCCACAAGCGGCCCGCCGGAATCCCCTGCGCAGGCGTTTGAACCGCGCCCGTAAAATGGCTTGCTGAATAAATGATTTGCTGTCACATAAGCAAGCTGTACGATGCCGGATTTTAACTCGCCATAACTTCCGGAACTATTTACGCCGTAACCATAGACAACACCAGCGAGATCTGTAGTTACAGCATTTCCGGCAGCAATTGCCAGCGGTTTAACTGTAAGATTTTCAGTGGTTTTAAGCACTGCCAGGTCATTAAAGATTGCATTATTTATATAGTCATAGCGAAAGCCCGTAGCAGTATATACCTCAGCTATCGGGTAGCGCTTTCCGGATGCCTCAACTTCTATTACATGGCTTTTCTTTACGCAGTGTGCAGCAGTTAAAAAAGTATTGTAAGAAACTGCAGCAGCGCTGCATAACCCGACTGTTCCATCCGGATTGTAAATCCTTAACTTTACAACTGACAGATTTTGATTGTTTGCAGCCTCACCTCCAAGTACCCGCAGATGGGCCAGAGATGAGTCTGAAATGCCGGCATTATCCTGGCCCCCTCCACAGCAAGAAAGGCTACCGGCCAGAATAAGCATTAAAATCAGCTTTTTCATGAAGATAAATATAGCGCCAATTAGACTCCTACTCAATCACATGCTGTTCTCTGAACAAGTATCCGGCTTTTATCTTTACTATTGGTCGTACTTACCTCATTATCTTGAGCCATATCCATTCAATCCTAATTTGGATAAGACAAAATTTCAGTTGCAGAAAAATTGCTACAGCCCGACATCTACAACAACTGTACGAAAACAGGCTGCAATCTCAAGTCTCTCCCGGTAACAGCGGAGAACAGAGAGGATAATGAGAAACACTGGCTAGCTGGCTGCTTTTAGCGGCCAGAGCTCACGCAGACGCCGGACGAGCCTTCTTACCCTCTGAAAACGGGGCCGCCTCCAGTTTGCTTCATTAGCCTCAACGGCGGGAGCACTAAAATCTTTCTCTTCCAGCAGCCTGTTAACCCACTGCAAGGTTATATTCAAAAACCTCTCCTTCTCCGGCCCGTTCATAACAAGATGAGGGGAATCAGGGAAAAACTCGTAGCGGCGATCTTTTCTGTCAGTAGCAGTATACTCAAGCATTTCCCGACTGTCAGACGGCTTAACATAACCATCACGAGCCCCCTGAAAAACAAGTACCGGTCTGTCAATTAACGCAATCCCCTCTTTGGCGGATTCCTTAAGATGCTTTAAATCAAGCAGCGTTTTAACCGGAACTGACTCAATTTTAGGATGTCTCCTCCTGTCATGTTCATCCCAGCGAAACGGCACAGTTTTCCAGCGTAGCTTTGTAGCCAACCAATCAGCATAAGGAACATGCCTGGAAACCCAGTTGGCAGCACTTAAGGCCCACTCATGCAGCGGATTTCTGAGCTTAAAAGGCGCTCCCATCATGGCAACCGCACCAAAGAGCGGGTCATCCGGATTTTCCGTCTTTACCTGCCTGAGCGCTTCAACCCCGGCTACTGCACTGGTTGAGGCAAAAAACATAATTGGAAGAAAACCGTTTTCACGGGCTGCATATATTTTTTCTTTTATATCATCAACCCAGTCCTGATCTGAAGTAGCAAGAAGTGTGCGCTGAGTACCATCGTGGCCCTTAAGAGTATAAACCTCAACCCGAAGTCCTGTTTCCTGATTTATCCGGTCGGCCGTCTCACGCCAGGGAAGCGTGGTACTGGCCAGCCCGGCATACATTATTACAACCGGTGCATCTTCGCGTCCCGGCAAAATGTACGGTTTGGCATATTTTTTAAAATGCTCGCGCTGGATATCTTCAGGACTCATGCCCTGAAGAGCGTTTTGATCCTGATCAAGCTCGTGCTGCCCTAAAAGGGTGCGGTCACGCCCGCCAAAGGAAGCAGCGGCAAGTGGATTGGAGTCTGCAACCGTAGAAGTAGGCTGCTCTCTCTTACGAAATCTTGATACTACCGACAAACTTAAATTCATACGGGTTTTACTTCTGTGCGTATGTGCCCTGCTACTAACATATTAAAGAATAACCCACTGATAAGTAAGCAGAAATATGTAAACTTTTTGTAACAGAGCAATCCGTTAAATTTATTGGATTTTTAACGGGCTTTAATGGCCGAATAGTCGCTTATCAGCTTTTTAGCCTGCTTTAGATCCGTAACCGGCAGCTTGCAGAGATTATTCTCACAGACATAAATCGTGGTTTTTCCGCCCAGGGGCGGGCGTTTTTCGCCTACCGGAACTGCCGTTATTCCACTGCCTGCTGCAGCCAAGACACAATTGGGATTATATATCTCCCTTAAACCCGCAAGAGTCTCTTTAAACTCTTTTTCACTCTTTCCTTTCACCAGCACAACTTCTTTGGAGCGATCCAGAAAATAGTCAAAAGCCACAAGCGCAGCGGGATAAGCTGCCGGATACGTGGCTACCCTGCCACTTAAGACCTTAACAAGCTTATCAGCTCTCTTCTTAAAATTCTGATCAAAACTGAGTGCATAAAGTTTTAAAAGATTTAAAAGTGCCACCGAATTGGCAGAGGGTGTGGCCCCATCGGAAAATTCTTTCTTACGAACAATCAGATCATCTGAATCACCGGAAAAATAACCACCAGCCTTAGTGTCCCAGAGTCGCGCATCAAATTCGTTTTGAAGTTTTACAGCCGCCCTGTACCAGCGGATATCAAAATCACTCTGGTAAAGGTCGAGTAGTCCCTGAATCATGTAGGCGTAATCCTCTGCTGTAGCAGCAAAACGGGCATCACCATCACGATAGCGCCTGAGAAGCCCGCTCTTACTCTCCATTTTATTAAGTATCAACGTAGCAGCATCACGGGCAGCATTAAGATAACGGCTGTCAGAAAACACCCGATAAGCTCGCGTCATTGCAGAGATCATCAGCCCGTTCCAGCCGGTTAAAATTTTATCGTCTTTATGGGGAGGTCTGCGCCTGCTCCTTTCTTTACGAAGCACTTTTAGCGCTCCTAAAAGCTCTCCGCTATACTTATCAGCCCAATTAGAAGCAGGTTCTCTAAGTGCTAAAATAATCTTGCCATCCTCAAAATTTCCCTCTTTAGAGATCTGATAAGTATCAGATAGCGCCTTAAGCTGCTCTGTGGTTAAGAGTGATTTAAGCTCAGAATACGTCCAGGTGTAATACTCCCCCTCTTTTCCGACCTCACCTGCATCCTGCGCTGAATAAAAACCACCCTCAGGAGCGCTCATCTCCCTCAAGACGTAATCAAGAGTTTCCCGTACAACCAGCTCATAATTTTTATTGCCTGTGAGTTGGTACGCTTCAAGGTATGCCATTGAAAGCAGCGCATTGTCATAAAGCATCTTTTCAAAATGCGGCACAAGCCACCTGGCATCAGTCGCGTAGCGGTGAAAACCGCCTCCTAAGTGATCATAAATCCCGCCGGCAGCCATGGCATTAAGAGTTTTAGTAGCCATATTAAGGGCACTTTCTCCAGCGCCTCTCCGGTAAAGCCTTAAAAGAAGCATAAGTTTATCTGAGGGCGGAAATTTTGGCCGGCTGCCAAAACCCCCGTAATGCGGATCAAATGTTTTCTCCATTGCGCTTAAAGCATCAATTAAAATCTGATCAGATACTGGCTGCTCCGGCACAGAAGCCTCAGCAGCAGCTCTTAAAGACTGTACTATCTTCGAAGCCGAGGAGGTCACTTTGTGCTGTTCTTCCCGCCAGGCGCGGCTTAGCGCTGTAAGGATCTCTTTAAACTGATCGTGAGGGAAGAACGTGCCGCCCCAGAACGGTTCACGCTCCGGCGTTAAAAAAACACTCATCGGCCAGCCACCGTGACCGGTAAGCCCTACAACTACATCCATGTAAATCTGATCAATATCAGGGCGCTCTTCGCGATCAACTTTAATACTTATAAAATTCTTATTTAAAAGCTCGGCAATATCCTCCTTCTCAAAGGAGTCTTTCTCCATTACATGGCACCAGTAGCAGGTGGAATATCCGATTGAAAGAAATATCGGTTTATTCTCTTCTCTTGCACGTTTAAAAGCCTCTTGGCCCCACGGATACCAGCAGACCGGGTTGTCTTTGTGCTGTAATAAATACGGGCTTTTTTCAGCAGCCAGTCTGTTACACATGGTTTTACCCTTTTTTTTTACTGCCACTTTTGTGATTTGTTCCTGCTTAAGCTTTTCAGCAGAAAGAGACTGTAAAGCCACTAGTGGCACAACCGTTATCACTGCCAGGTAAAACAACAGCCGGCTGTAGATTTTGTAGGGTGTTATGAAGCTATCAATTATCGTATTTAGTCCCTAAAATTTACAAACTCAAGCGCAAGCGTGTTGTACTGCTCCTTAAGCAAGCCTATTACACTTTGAAGATCGTCCTTTTTCTTACCGGAAACTCTCAGCTGATCCCCCTGAATCTGGGCCTGCACCTTCATCTTGGTAGCCTTAATACTTTTATTCATCTTCTTAAGCTCTTCCTGATTAAGGCCCTGCTTTATTTTGACTATCTGACGAATCATATCACCACCGGCAGATTGTGGCTCCTGAAACTCAGCCAGCCGAATGTTAACTCCGCGCTTACTGAGCTTTTCCTTAAGAAGGCCCTGCAACGCCTTTAGCTTCATATTATCGTCAGCCATGATCACAACCGTATCGTTTTCGAGTTTCACTTCCGACTTAGAGCCTTTAAAGTCAAACCTGTTGGCTATCTCTCTGGAGACCTGATCAACTGCGTTCCTGACCTCCTGCATATCAGCCTTTGAAACAACATCAAATGACGGCATCTCACTTCTCCTATAATGTAAACTACCAAAACATTTTTAAGCCGACAGATATAAAAAACTTATAGATCGAAACATACCTAAATTCCAGTCTTCTTAGAGCATAACCTGAATAGGCTTAAAATACCTCCACAGAACCGGAATCGCATAAAACTTTAAAGGCCTGGTTTCTAACTCTAAAGATATGATCTGGCGGAATAATCAGACCGCCTGCGAGAGATAAATAGTTTCCGGTCCAATGCGAGCCGTAAAGAGATAATCGATCTCTTCAGAAGAGCTAAATGCATGCCGCGCTGCTTTTTCTGAAATGTTTTTATCCTCTGGCATTATGCCGGCAGCAAAGCGCTGCAGGTTGTTTTCCTCGCGGCGGGTCAGATCGCGATGAAAGATAAAGATAAGATCAGATTCTTCCACCGGTACTGATGCCAGTTCCACTGTTATGCGTGGATTTAAACCTACAAGCTCCTGCTCGCCAGAGTTGTTTGAGCCTGATGCGTAACTTTCAAAAAAAGGATAAAGCTCCCCTTTTCTGTACAGATACGCTGCTCCGCTACCGACTCGACCAGCACCTATTATATTATCCTCAATTACAAGCCCAAACAGCGAAGCGCTCATACGACCACCGGCAGCCATCTTGTGGCCGAAATCAAAAACATGGCTATTAGCCCGCTTAAAGGCCATCTCCAGTACCTGCAGACTTGTCTCCTGCTCACGAACCACGCCGTGTCTAAGCGAATGGGAGCCGTTGACTGCAACGGCAAAATTTCCTTCAAAATAATTTAAGACACCATCCACAAAATGCTCGAGCGCGAGTTTGCAGGCGACCTGACTACCTATACTTTCACGTATTGCGCTCGAACCGGCTACAACCAGACTTCCGGGGGTTTGATCAGGATTTAACGCTACATAAGATGAACGATGGCTGCTTGCCTGCGGACTGCGATAAAAATCACAATCTATTCTGGTAATTGATGTCATGGAGACCTCTTCCCCGCCTCTACTTAGCCAGAGACAGGTACAATTAACGCCCGCTTCTGTTAAAGCTTCAGTTTATTACAAATTAATACAACCATAAAATCCGGATATATTTATCCTTCCTTATAACATATTATAATTGTAAGAGAAACAAAAACTAAAACAATATTTTGCTAAAGTCGGGTTATTTTGAGCCGATATTCTTATTAACAGGAAGTAACATTTAATCCAAGGAGCAGGATATGGAAGTTGTTGTAGGCGCTCCCGAAACGGGAGTCTTTAACCCGGCACTCACCCCTAACACCCCAAAGTCAAAAGATGAAATCATTGCCAACCAGCTGCTTAAATCTGACAGGAAACAGGAAGACGGCACTGTAGTCTCTTTTGAACAGATTTACAGCTCCCTTCCAATTACAGCACAGAAAATCATAGACCGCCTGAACGAAATGCTAAAGGGTGAACTGCCCGATGGCATTCAAAGCTTAAAGCCTGAGGATGTAACCCCTGAGGCAACTGCAGATCGAATTGTAACTGGCATTACCTCTCTTTTTGATGCTTACGCCAAACAGAATCCAAACATGAGTGATCAGGAGTTAATTAACAGTTTTATGGACAAAGCCTACCAGGGAGTAGATCGGGGATACGGCGAGGCTTATAAAACCCTGGATGGCCTGGGTGCTTTTGAGTTCGATGGAGTAGAAGAAGGAATAGACAAGACTCTCTCACTCGTTAAAGACAAGCTTTCCGCCTTCGAAACCCAGAAGAAACAGGAACTGGGTTTATTGCCTGTAGAAGATGAAAATATAGAGGATGTATCGTCCCCCATTAAGCATGAATTTCTCGCACAGGGTGGTGCTCACATCAACGTAACCGCATAGCAAACTTGTAATCGTGACCCGGGGGTGTCCCACGGCAATCCCTCATTCTGCTGCCCCGGGTCACGATTTTTTTAGCGTAATATTTTACGCGCCTCTTCAAAACACTGCTCCAGGCGATCAATATCCTGCTCTGTATTATATACTCCAAAGCTGATGCGCGCTGTAGACTGAAGTCCGAGTCTTCTTAGGGCCGGCATGGCGCAATGATGTCCGGCGCGAATGCAGACTCCGAACTGATCAGCCACGGTCGACAAATCATGCGGATGAATTCCATCAAGGTTAAAAGCGAGTATCGATGCCTGCTCGCCACCGGAGGTTATAGGTCCGTAGAGAGTAATATCCTTCTGACGGGATAATGTCTTATAAGCATAATCAAGCAATCTGGCTTCGTGAGCCTTAATAGAGTCTCTGCCTATCGCTTCAACAAACTGCAATGCTGTGCCAAGCGCAACTGCTTCTGCAATTGGTGGGGTGCCTGCCTCGAATTTTTGGGGCGCTTCGGCCCAGCTTGAGCCTTCTACCGTGACTTCTGAAATCATGTCTCCACCGCCCTGGTAAGGCTCGAGCACACCGAGCAAATCGCTTTTAATATAAAGGATCCCGATACCTGTCGGACCATAAATCTTATGGCCCGAGCCAGCCAGAAAATCGATCCCCAGCTTACTTACATCAATTTGATCATGGGCCAGTGCCTGAGCAGCATCAACCAGCACCCGCGCACCTGATTCATGTGAAAGATCCGTAAGCTCTTTTATCGGCGTAACACTTCCAAAGGAATTGGCCAGGGCGGTAAAGGAGACCAGCTTGGGCTTACAAGTTCTCAGTTTATTTTTAAAGTCTTCCAGATTTATCTCTGCAGATTCAGTAATCTCTGCAAACTCAAGTTTGATGCCCCGCCTTTCTGCCAATAGTTGCCATGGGACAATATTACTGTGATGCTCAAGCAGTGTCAGCAAAATTACATCACCTGCTTTCAACGTATTACCAAAGCTTGTCGCTACAAAATTAATACTGTCAGTAGTGCCACGGGTAAATATCAGGCACTTATCTTCAGGGGAGTTAATAAATTTGGCAGATATGCTGCGAGCCTGATCGTAAAGTTCAGTTGCATGAGCACTTAAAGTATAAGCACCGCGATGAATATTGGCGTGCTCATATGAGAGGTAATCTTTAATTCTGTTAATTACCTGTAGAGGCTTTTGAGTCGATGCAGCTGAATCAAGATAAGTGAGCTCCGGGTTCTGGTAGCGATCAAATACCGGAAAGTGTTTTCTGGCTGCGTCACCGGGTTTTAAACTGCCTGACCCGTTAGTTATTTTCAATACAGGATATCCCATCAACTATAAACATTTCAGTCTTGACATTTACAACCTGTGCTGACCTGCAACTAACCATAGCCAGCTGGTATCCGACCAAAGAAGCTTGCCAGGCTTAAGGAAGCTCTTATAGAATCATAGGGTCGGAGTCAGTTAAAAGTTTAGCGTTTCGTTCATAATATCTTAAAGCAACAATAGCTGCAAACAGGGAGATAAACTATATAAATGGCAGCGAAGCAACAGACTAATAAGTCTACCCCCCCTCTTTGGGGCTGGCTTTTAGCAGGCATCTCTGCATGTCTTGTAGTGTTACTCTTTTTTGCAGTGAATTACTTAGGAAATGAGGTTGAACTTCTTTCTGAGCATAAGCTCTTTGTAAAGGCGATCTCCAGAGGAGATATTGAGCAGGCCGAGCGCTACCTCAACAAGCTTGGAGCTTCAGGTAAGGTTTTACTGTATTCGGGAGAAGTGAGATCAAATTACAATATCTTGCAACTGGTGCGCGCAGGTAGAATCAGGGATGCCTGGGGGCAATTCAATGCGCTCCACATGGAAAAAGAAGGTGTAAGAGATTATAAAATCCCCCTCACTAAATACCAGGCAGGCCTCATCCATGATATTGCAGAAAGCTTTAAAAAACTATTGCTGGCAGAAGAATCACTTAAACAGGCCCAAAAAAAGCTCGCGGAGGCAAGGTCCCGCAAACACCAGGTAATTTTAACCTATTCACTGGTTGCTAAGGATTTTGGGGAATTATTCTCACTTGAGCCTGAAAAAGCCACTGAAGAAATAAACATGCTGCCGCTATACCCCGATGGTTTTCTGGCTGGATTGCCACGTCTAAAAGAAATCCCGACCCCTCCTTTGAACGCTGAAGAACTTAAAGAGATGCTTGATGAGGCTGGTGGTAAGGTGAGGCTTCGTGGCCCGGATATTAAAGAGGCTTTTGACAGGAAAATATCAGATTTTAGAAAGCAGCTTGAAACAATTAACCAGGACTTTCTTGCAGCTCATAAAGATGTGCTGGCTGCACTACAAAGCTTTGAGTCTGCAAATGAACAGGTTCTGATAGCCAGAAAAACGCTAACCGTAAGGCTTAGAAGTATGGTCAGCGAGTTCACCCGCCCGGCTGTTCACCCTATCAGTGAACAAATTTTTAAAAATATAAGCGCTTAGATACTGAAATCACTGCATTTTATTTTTATGTAGAGTATTGCCGGATAAATTCCCTTACCTTATAATTAGAGCTGGCTTGCTCCTCTTGAAAAATAAAAGGGGGAGTGCATTTTTTTGTTGACTATAGAATATCTATTCGGTAGATATTCTGTGTGTTCGTTGCTGGCTTGTAGAGGCAGCTTTTTTTTTGCTTAAAAGCGTGCTTGTGGAGTTTTTAAAAGTAGTTTCGGGTTGCGCTTTTAGGTTTGGTTCTAAGTGTTTTTCTCGCGTTTATTATCGTTAGGCTGTTTGATTCTTTCACAACGATGCGAACAGGCCTGTTGGCTGGAAGCGGCATAAATGTAACTTGATGCTCTTTCCAGGCAATAGGCTTTTGTTCCCGAGCAGTTTGTTGGAAAGAATCTTTTTTATTGAAATAAATGCTAGCTAAGAGAGCTAAACTTTTTTAATTGTTTGATATGACTTATTGATAGGAATCGGGTTAATATGAAATTCTGGTCAAATTCTGAAATCCCTGCAGTGTCTCAAAACGTTCCTGAAAAGAGGCTACTTGCAGCCGTTCTTCAACGTGCCATTACCGACTATGTTAGTGGTGAGGGTGAAATGCGCGAAGGGGCCAGGGAGTGGCTAATGAGCGATGAAGTAACTGATGCCCCCCTAACCTTTAGCTTTATCTGTGAAGCTCTCGATCTTGAGCCGAGAAGCTTAAGACAGGCTATTGAGGTGCAGGCACGTGCGAATATTGCTGCGATCGAAAAAGAAGCAGCTGTGCATTAACGTCCTTAATAACTGATAGAATTGGGCCTATTTTAGGTCACTGAAATTAAAACGGCCACTGATTTAATTCAGGGCCGTTTTTAATTTATAGATTACTAAAAAAAGTACCATAATCAGGTCTTCCGCAATCAACCTACATCAAGTTATAATAGATGTATATGCTATAGGCTGGTTTTATATGGAAAAAGGCAATAATCCTGAGAAGTGGAATAGTCTGCTGGCATTCCTGGACGAGCGCCTGCAATTTGGACTGCTGGAACACCTGCGCAGGGTAGAGTCCTACCATTTCGAGGATGACACACTTTTTATTAAGGCCGGCAGTAAAAATGATGAGCGCTATCTTAGAAAAGAACCTGTATTGCAGCAGTTAACCGTAATTGCTTGCGAAACAACCGGGGTAAAAAGCGTAGCCATTGAAGATCTTGGGTAATACGAGTCAGCCAGATGCCCCGGAGGAGTAATAAAACCAGGTCGAGCTGCCCTATCTGTTCCGGCACTGTAGTTTCTAACAGCAAATTTTTGCCGTTCTGCTCAAAGCGCTGTCAGCTACTGGACCTTGGGAACTGGTTAAACGGGCGCTACGTGCTGAGCCGCCCACTTATGCCCGATGAAGTTGACTCACTGAGAGAGGAAAAACACCTATTCCATAAGACCGGGCAGACTGGAGATAGATTTAATGATTAGTGGTAAATAACTGTTCCTCCAGACGGACTAAAAGTTTCGTCTGGCCCGCTTCCATTCAAATGACTGAGAATTGGAGGCATTAACCAATCCATATCGCAAATAATCAGGGTCCACCCCTAGTGCTTCACAGACACTGTCAAATGAAAAGACATAATCAGTGCCTTTGCGGTGTACCCAGTTATAGGCCTCGCGATATTTTGATTTTTCTGAAGAATTATCGGCTATAACAAAACTCATGTAGGACTGGATGCCGTCAAATAGTAGAGCTGACATCAAAGCCCTCTCGGGACCACGCGCATATCCGCGCTCCCCCTGAACCATATCCTGTACAAACCAAGCAGTAGAACCTGTAGCCGACGCATAGTTAGCATGTTCCATAGCGCCCTCTACATTTATTTAACTGCCCGGATGATGCCTCTACGTGCTTTGAAATTAGTTATAAGGCTGTGAAAACACTCCCTGTAGATTTGATGCAAAAAGCCTCAAACTGGTGTCAAAAATCTGACATGAACTGTTGAAGAATATATTGATAACCTATCTAAGTAATTAAAATTCCAGCAATATAACAAAGACCCGGCTGTGAAAAATCAGGCATTCCCATACCCTGCACACCGTAAAGGCTGAGCCTCCCACAGGGCGCCTCCTAAACCACTAAGAATAGCCATTACAAGGTTACCTGTTACCAGGACAAAGACGCTAAAATAGATGTCGGCATATCCCAGCACAAGAAGAGCCAGCACCGCAACTGTTATAAAGGAAGCAAAAACAGGTATTACTAATTCAATCAGCGCGCCCTTCCGCACCAATTGAAAGAGATCGGCTATCACCCTGGCATCACGGCTGCAACTAACCACATTTGCCTCATCCACATTCCAGCGCACAGGATCAAACCACACGATTGTAACCTGCGGCAGGCTTAAAATTGATCTTGGAGAACGCTCATTTAAGACCAGGGCGCTCTCAGTAAGTGAGGAGAGTTTTTTACATAACCGCTCACTGTCCAACCCGCCGAAAACATCTACAAGCTCAAGGCCAATTGCCTGACCCAGCACATCAAGTTTATCTTCAGGTTCACTACCACATAGCACTGTTCTGATTCCCTGCTTTTTTAGCCGCTCAACCAAATCATGCCCATCACTTAAGAACGGCTTACTAATGCTGAAGCGCGCAATCACGTCGTCCTCTACTGCAACATAAATAGGTTGGATATTCTCATCGCCAACTAAAACCTCGGACGCTTGCAGCTGCACTCCGCGGGCTAATATAAACTCCTCCGTACCTACACTGAATTCACAACTTTCTATTATCCCAGATATCCCCTTACCCGGATAAACGCGGCACTCGTCAACCAGCTTAAGTGACGGTTTTTTAACCTTGCTTCTGCAATATTCAGCAAGCATAATATCAATCTCTTCATCAGAACCACCACATAGCGAAAGCAATGCATCGAAAAGGGCCTGCTGATCAACCCTCGAATCAATTAATTCGAAGGTTTTCACTTCAGGCACTCCGCAAGATAGCTCTGCTGAATAATCAAATACAAGGGTACGCACACCCTTAAGCCTTGAAAGAACCTCACTGCCTTTAAGGAGCACACCCGCAGAAAAGGCCTTAAACACCCAACGAGCCGGGAGCGAAGAGAGATAAAAAAACGCGCGATAACCAAGAGTACAAAACATAACCGCACTGGCCAATGAAAGCGCCAGAAAGACACTGCCTGTCTTAAAATACCAGACAACTCCAGTAAGAACGCCTGTTAAAATCAGAACAACTGATAATAGGACTTCATATTTAAAGAATCTGTCGAGTCTGCCTTCTTCGCGGCTAAGCCTCTCAATCAAAATCTGCTTCATCCCGGGAAAGGTTGAATCGAAATATGAGGCCGTGGCACGGCAGGTAAAAGAACCAACGACCACTATTGAACCACAGTAAACCTCCTGTCCAGCAGACTTAACGGCATAACGACTTAAACCGCTAAAACGAACCTCTTTTAACTCGGCACTGCCTGAAACTATAACAGCATCAACCGGAACAACTTGACCTGCTTCCACACGAAACACATCACCAGGTTTTATATGACTGTAAATAATATAATCATCGGCAGTATCTTCCCCTTCTGGCTGTTGGCGGGTAATATCGAGCTGAGTGGGGCCACCAGAGACGCGCTTGACTTTCAAATCATTTAGGGGATCAACTAGACCAACTTCTACAGCTATACGTCGCGCTATTTTCTGCGATAGATATAAATGAACAACAGTAAAAAACGCGGCGAAAATAAAACCACTCCTAAGATAACTCTGACTTACTGTATCGGCTTCAAAAACAAGACCCCACACAAGCCCAATATAGAGCATTACCAGTGCCAGTGATAAAACCACCGCTTCCCCAGAGCGCCCCGACTTAACCTGCCGGACTGAATAAATAAACAGGGGCTTAAGGGCGAAAGTCAGGATGATGCTTGAAAGTAAAAACTCAAGGACGAAAAATACAAAATTAAGCTCAAAGCTTACCGGACTAAAATAGTCCGTAAGCACAATAAACCTGAATCCAAGAGAGTTAAGTACGGCAAAAAGAGTAAGATAGAGCGCATTTGTTGTATCTTCAGCTGATAAAATGTCAGAACAGCGCTCTTTAAACC
>RFHI01000136.1 GCA_003696425.1 Candidatus Dadabacteria bacterium
TAGTTGCTTCCCCAGGCTGGCTTACTGAACACCACTCTCTGCGCTTATATTTCTGCGAATTTACCCCCGTTAATTAATAACCAAGCAAACCTGACGTAGACAGCAACGTCCACGAATTTTATTCTTGGCCCCTCTAAGTTTGTCGCTATATTTACTGATGTAAACTATCTCCAGAGATATACCCCGCTTTCTGTCTCTACACTGCTTCAATCAGCACCGCGGTTGCCTCTCCACCGCCATTACAGATTGCTGCCACGCCACGCTTTAGGCTGTTTCGCTTTAAGGCATGCGCAAGCGTGGTAAGAATTCTTGCTCCGGAAGCTCCTACCGGGTGTCCAAGTGCCACCGCACCGCCATAAATATTAAGCCTGTCACTGTCAATTCCCAGTTTCGACGAGCACGCCAAAGCAACGGCCGAAAAAGCTTCATTGATTTCAAAAAGATCAATATCACTCAGCTTCAAACCACTTCGCTCCAAGAGCTTTTCCACGGCACCCACAGGAGCAGTAGTAAACCATTCCGGTTTCTGTGATTTCCAGCCCTCTTCGACAATTTCAGCAATTGGAGTGAGGCCGTGAGCGTTTACATAATCTTCCGAACACACCAGCATTGCCGAAGCACCATCATTTATCGAAGAAGCATTGGCCGCAGTAACCGTACCGTCTTTTTCAAAAACCGGCCTAAGTTGTGGAATTTTATCTGGCCTGGCCTTGGCCGGCTCTTCGTCGATTTCAAAGTTAAGAGTTTCTTTTTTCTGTTTAATCTGAACAGGCACAATTTCATCTTTAAAAATACCCTGCTCTATGGCAGCCTGTGCTCTTCTGTAGCTCTCAATAGCATACTGATCCTGGGCTTCCCGCGAGATATTGCACTCCCTGGCGCAAAGCTCTGCAGCATTTCCCATATGAAAGTTATTATAAACATCCCAGAGAGCGTCAACGATTAGCGAATCCTGAGCTCTGGTGTCACCAAGTCTGGCACCACTTCTTAACGCCGGAAGAAGATACGGAGCTCTACTCATATTCTCCATCCCGCCGGCCACAATAGCGTCCGCAAGACCTAACCGAATTGTATTAGCCGCCAGCAACACAGCCTTGAGTCCAGAGCTGCAAACCTTGTTGATTGTCATCGCCTGAACATCTACGGGCAATCCGGCTTTTATTCCCACCTGACGGGCGGGCGCCTGGCCAAGGCCTGCAGCTAGAACACAGCCGAAGATAATCTGATCAATGCTTTCTAAGGGCACACCTGTTCTGGATACTACTTCTCTGGTAACAGCAGCCCCAAGATCCGTTGCAGGAGTATCTTTTAATGCTCCACCAAAGCTTCCGATAGCTGTTCTCAGTGGCTCACAGATAAATATTTTTTTTGTGCTCATAATTCTGGCTCCGCTATGTTGTGACTTGTTATTTTGCCTAAATTAATAGCAGCTGGAGGTAAAATCAGCAAAATCAGGATGCGCAAGCAGCTGGACAGCTTAATTTTATAATATCAGGCAGTTACATCTTTTAACGCTCATTCACTCGCCTCCAATTAACACTTTTTGAATCCCAAACCTGGCAGTTAACATCACAATCAGGCTAACGGCGCATTCCTTTCGTCTTTTCAGACGGATCGCGCCTCAGGTTTTCATAATCTTTTCTTTATCCGGTTTTTAACCCCGCACACAGACGGCTACTGCACTAAAGTCACACAGCGATGACATATGTAACCCGGTAAACATTTTTATAGCTAGGCTGCATCTGGCGGCATGTAATTTTTAAATTCAGACGTTGGTTATGGAAGATTTAAGGGATAAAGACGCTAATAGAAATAACGACAAATCCGGTGATGACGGATCAATTGAGATAGAAGTAGATGAAAGTGGCAACTTGGAAGAGGCTGATCTTCCGGTTATCCGTGATAAGGACAACGAAGACACAGTTACTATCTCTAAAGAAGAGCTTAAACAGGCGCTGGAAATAGTCGGTAAATACGAGGCCGAGCGGGAACAGATATTAAGACAGATTATTCCTCATCTTGAATGGGAAAAATCAAAACACAGGTCAAAAATAAGCGAGCTGGACGCTCAAATTAAGCTTCTGCAGAAAGTCTATGGCATAGAGGATCTTGAGATAAATACCACAAAGAGAAAAACCCTTAATGCTGAAGAGCGTGCCGAGCTGAGAGAACGAGTAAAAGAAACGGAAAAGCTGTTGAAAGAGCGTGTTAAAGGGCAGGATCATGCACTGCCGCTTTTTGTAACTGCACTTAAGCGGGCAGTAACAGGCATGTCCGATCCGGAAAGACCGATCGCATCTTTTATCCTCTCGGGTGGAACGGGCAACGGCAAAACACTTACTGCTAAAACCCTGGCCGAAGGACTTAGCGCTGAAAGCGCCGATGGTATTCAATTTAAATTCATGAAGATTGACTGTTCGGAGTTCTCCAACGGCCACGAGGGCGCCAGGTTGACCGGAGCGCCTCCGGGATACATCGGTTTTGACGCTGGTGCTCAGCTTGAAGCGCTTGAAAAACATCCCTTTCATGTTGTGCTATTTGATGAAATAGAAAAAGGGAGTCAGCAGCTGCATAACCTGCTTCTACAGATTATGGAAGATGGAGTTGCTACTCTCGGGGATGGCCGGCAAGTCAGCTTTAAAAATGCCATAGTCATTATGACTACTAATGTAGGTGCTGCCGAACTGACTGAAAAACGCAAGCGTCCAATTGGATTTGACAATGGAGTACAGCAGAGCTTCGAACTCGATCAGATTGAGAAGATTACCACCGAAGCTCTCTCAAAGCGCTTTGCACCGGAATTTTTAAACCGGATTGATCATAAAATTCCTTACCGCGATTTAACTCCGGAAGTTATGTTTGAAATTGCAACAAATGAAGTAAAATATGTGCTTGAGAGAGCTAAGGAGAATAACGGTATCGACGTTGCCGTAAGCGCAGAAGTTATTGAATACCTGGCTGATAAGGGATACTCACCTGCGCATGGGGCGCGGGAGCTGAGACGGCTGGTTGAAAAAGAGATCGCTGATTCACTGGCTGATATGCTCTTTGATATGTCACCAGAAGAGGTTGCGGATTCTACATTCAGGGTGAAGATGGTGGATGGCTTTCCGACTGTCGTAACAGATAAAAAGACTATCCCTCTGCAGAGAAGAAGCAATCCACCGGATGGAGGTCCACTGCTTGAAGGGCGCTATTCGGCTGCTGCCGGTGAATAGTGTTTCTGTACATTTAAAAATTGACAGCCGACTCCTGCTCAGATAGCCTGCTTGCTATTATCAAGCTTTACTGAGAGGTCACCTTATGTTACAGCCAAATATTTTAGTTCTGGCAGGCAGTACACGTACCGGTTCGTTTAACAGAAAACTTGCTGGCCTGGCCCTTTTAGCGGCAAAATCAGCCGGAGCTGCAGCCAACGAACTAGATCTGAGTATGTTTGATTTGCCTGTATACAATGGCGACCTGGAAGAACAAAAGGGGCTGCCGGAATCAGTAGTTGAGATTAAAAAGAGCTTTTTTAACTGCAATGGTTTTATATTCTGCTCTCCTGAATACAATGGCTCTGTATCAGCACTACTTAAGAACACAGTTGACTGGGCCTCCCGACCCGTCAAAGATGATCCTGAGCTTTCAGTGCCCTTTAAAAATAAAACTGCCCTTCTTTTGGCTGCCTCACCCGGTGCTCTGGGCGGCCTTCGGGGACTATCTCACTTAAGAACTATTTTAACCAATCTAGGAGTAATAGTTATGCCCGGCCAGATGGCCCTGCCCCAGGCTCATCAGGCATTTGATGGTAACGGCAAACTGTTGGACCAGGAGAAACAGGCGAAGCTGGAGGGGCTTGTGAGCGAGTTTGTGACCATGACCGGCAGACTTTCAACTGTTTAGTGCTTGCTGCCAGTCGACTCAGCCTCACAGCTGCTGATAATTAAGATCAATTCCGCCAATACACTAATGCCGTCAAATTACAACTGTTATTGAGGTATTATTATTTCTCTATGTAAAAAACCTACTTGCCTTTTATTTTTTATCTGATTTGCCAGATCCCTTTTTCTTCTTTTTGGGCCTGGTATTTCCAAAAGTGCCTCTTACGATTTTACCCCTTCTGGTTCTGATATCACCTTTTCCCATAAAGCATGCTCCGCTTTAAATTTTAAACACTGACCATTTATTTTACAGAATATCAGGCGAAAGTAGCAAGCAGTACTACTATCAGAAAAACTAAGCTGTTATAGCAGGTGTTATTTTAATTCGATTCTCGAGAAATGACACTTCGTATGGCTTTGACAGTGCTCCTGCAAAATTTCCGTTTTTATCATAGGCTCGCCATCCCAGTGCATAAGACTGTTTGCCGGCTTTTTGAATGATTTTAAAGTTATAGACACTACTATCGCCTAAATCTATATAACCTGACTTATCGTTCCAGGGTGTATAATCACCAAATAGCTGTTTCGATGAAAACATATATGTCCCCGTACCGGCAAATGGTGAAATAGGATTTACGTTGCTTTTTTTACAGGAGAAAAACAGATAGTAGTTGCCACTGTCTTCAACAAGTTGCGGGGTCTCCATTTCTGCAAAAATGCCAGGAGATAAAAGCGGAGGCAAAAGTTCCCACTCTATAAGATTGCTTGAATGAGCAGCCCCAATACAGGCGTTGTAGGGCGCAGGACGACTGGCATCACGGGCCGTTATTAACATAATGTACTTACCGCTTTTTTCCCTGAACACAAACGGGTCTCTCCAGGCTGGGGGGTTTTGAAGATAATCCAATCTGGCTTTTTTGCAATAAATCTCTCCATCAGCAGATAAAACAGGCTTATCTGAGACACGCTCAAAAGTTATAAGATCTTCCGATACCGCTAAACCTATATGCTGTACTAAAGGGGTGCTTCTGTGCCGGCCAGTATAAAAAAGATAAAATCTACCATCATGTTTTATCGTTGATCCGGTCCATATCGATAGATTATCCCAGCCGCCCTCACTGGCAAAAATAGCATCCTCAAGCTCTTGCCAGCTGTGAAAGTCGTATGTAATAGCATGACCAATACAAGCACTATCATCACGAAGCTCTGGGTTCTGTAAGCACGGGGCTTTAAGGTGGAACATGTGAATAGAGCCATTTTCCTGGATAAACCATGGATCCCAGAGATAAAACTTGCCGTAAGGATAGGTCATCAACACTAACTGAATACCGCACGAAAGCATCTAAATAGGATATATAGAAGTAACTATAATTTTGTTATCTTGTAAAGTAGTTAGTCTGATAAAAGCTTTTATAAATACTTACAATGAAACGGGAATATATTATTATTATTGGTGCTACACTTATTTCACTGGCAGTTTCGATCATTATCCTGCGCGCGATCGAGCCGAGGCTCTTTAAGCTTCCCGCAGACATGCAGGTGGTAAAACTGGATAGGAAAATTCCACCCTTTTACGAGAATGTTTTTAGGGCCTCGGATCTAAAAGCTAAAAACTTTCAGCTTAATGATCCAGTGACAGTAGTTCGCAATAAACCGCTATTTCCTGAACTTCCCGGTCTCGGTCCTCACGATCTGCTCGGTTTTAGAAACCGATATATCCCCAATCATGCTGATGTTGTTACAATCGGTGACAGCCAAACCTATGGCAATAATGCTCTTATGATAGAGAGCTGGCCGGCTGTACTTGAGAAGAACCTGGCCGGCAGGCACGCAAAAGTGTACTCAATGGCAGCTGGAGGCTGGGCTGCACCCCAGTATCTCAGTATGCTGCGCTATGCTTATGCGTTCACTCCTCAGGTGATAGTTATTGCCTTTTATACCGGAAACGATGCACTTGAAACATTCCGTACAGTTTATGCCAATGATTACTGGAAAAGCTTCAGATCTGATCCGAAAGCGTCGCTGACCGATCTTCCAAAAATAAAACTGCCGCTACCGGACTCCGAAATTTTAAGAGTTAAATTGGATTCTAACGAAATCGCTTTTACTCCCCGAAGAAGACTGCTCTCCAACAATCGCTCTTTAATAGCTGTTAATACAGGATTTAAAATTATTGAGAGGATACTCACAGAGATTGATAAGATAGCCAAAGTACAATCGGCAAA
>RFHI01000137.1 GCA_003696425.1 Candidatus Dadabacteria bacterium
AGAGGGCCGTAAGGCAGTGGTTATACGGCCTGTTAATACAACCAGTATAAATTGTTATGAGTAATTAAAATCAGACCGTTTCATTTGCCAGCAGGCTGAAATCTCTATAATAATAAGTAGTTAATAAGCCAAATTACCTTTAGTTGAATTCATAAGCGGCCTGATTATGACCGATGAAGTAAGTAAATTTTTCTTTAATCTCACTCCCGATCGGGTACTTGATGCCGTAGAGGCAAGCGGTGTCAGAGCAACTGGCCGCGTTATGGCCTTAAACAGTATGGAAAACAGGGTCTATCAGGTAGAGATTGAGAGCGACGGAGAGCCTGAGAGCCGCTTTGCAAACTTTAGAGTAGCAAAGTTCTACCGCCCGGGACGCTGGAGCGTTGAAGAAATTTTGGAGGAGCATGAGTTTATCTCTGAACTTGCTGGTGGGGATATTCCTGTTGTTGCACCTCTAAAATTTCCTGATGGCAGTACGCTTAAAAAATTAAAAGAATATGAGATCTGGTACGCACTCTTTCCACGGGTCGGAGGGCGCATACGCGATGAATACAGTGAAAGTGAACTTGAGCGCCTGGGAAGGCTTATTGCGCGTCTTCATCTAATTGGCGCTTCGAAGCGTTTTAAGAAGCGCTGGAAGATAGAATCTTCGGAGTATGGCCGCAGGCATCTTGAATACCTGCTGTCATCTAAAGCGCTGCCTGATTCAGTAGCAGGGCATTACCAGCGCGTGGTCGAACAGATCTGTACGGTATCTGAGCCGTGGTTTAAGGGGGTGCCGCTACTACGTGTGCACGGCGATCTTCATCTTGGAAATATTCTCTGGGATAATGAGCTCTGCAGACTGGTTGATTTTGATGATACTATGACAGCCCCGGCGGTGCAGGATATCTGGCTAATCTGCCCTGGCCGTGACGCTGAAGCTGTTAAGTCCCGCGAGATCATAATTTCTGCTTACGAGAGTTTTAGAGAGTTTAATCGTGAGACTTTAAGGCTGATTGAACCTTTACGGGCTTTTCGGATTGTACGCTTTTCAGCATGGATTCACAGGCGCTGGCAGGATCCGGCTTTTCCGCGTGTGTTTGAAGAGTTCGGAACTGAAAAATACTGGCGTGAGCAGCTTATTGCACTTGATGAGATTAGAGAAATAATGACGGTTGTACCTGCAGGCGTGTACTAGGCAATGAATTTAAGTGGTTTTCCTAATATTTTGTCGATTTGATCTGGACAGCTTGCTCTGATAACCTGCCTGATTTCAGTTTGTTTGCAGGGCGCAATGACAATTAGTGACGAAACCAGAGCATTTATAGAGAGGGAAGAGCAGATTTTACGGGAGACTCTTGCAAAACTTGAAGACCAGCTTCAGTACCAGAGCCGCAGGGAGGCGCGCGAATCCAAAAGAGCCAGGGACTTAACGTCCAGGCTGGTAGCAGCCAGCAGGGATGAGGACAAACAGATGATTGCCTCCGATGAGGCTGTTTCACACCAGCTGCTTGGTGCCCAGCGCTCCGAAATTAAGCGAATCAACAAGCTACTAAAGAAACCCTACTTTGCCCGTATTGTGTTAAGTGAGAACCGGGACGGCAGGGAAGTTAAGATCGAATACAAAGTTGGCTATAAAGCTAACCCGGACTGTCGCATAATTGACTGGCGGACTGCACCGCTTTCAAAGCTGTATTACGAATATGCAGAAGGGGACGAATACTGCGAGGTTGTACAGGGACTTTTGCGCGAGGGCAGAGTTGAGCTAAGAAACACCTTGGAGATTAAAGACCAGGAGCTGGTAGGCATTGCTTGCCGCTACGGAAAATTCAGGAAAGTTGAGGGTAAGTGGCAGATGGTCGAGGATCGTATAGGAGGCAGGCACCGTGTTGGAGAGCTGCCGGATGTGCTCTCGCTAATAACCCCGGAGCAGTTTAAAGCTATTACCGAAGAGGCGAATAGTGCTGTGTTGATTCAGGGTGTTGCCGGTTCGGGTAAGACTACAGTGGCTCTGTACCGGCTGGCCTGGCTACTACATGAAAAGCAGGACGAGTTAAAAGCAGATGATGCGATTATTATAGTAAAAAGCAGGCCGCTTAAACTTTACATAGAGAACTCTCTAGGATCGCTTAATTTGACTGGTGTAAAGGTAGTTACCTTTAATGAATGGATGAATAATGCGCTCAAGCTGATTGCAGGGGATTCTGATCTTGAAACTTCTACCGAACTTGAAGACGAGCCGCGCAGCATAAAACGCCTTAAGACTTCCTCCGCGCTGCTAAATGCATTTAAGGAACATATTATTACAGAGAAGCTTCAGGTGGTTTCCGCGATGGAGGCTCTTGACTGGAAAAGCCTGCCGCAGGGAATGAAAAAGTTATTTGAGAATTTAAAATTATCAAATGCCCCGGTGCTTCAAATAATAATAGAGCTGCAGGATGCCACAGGGCGGGCGCAGCAGGCAGTTAATCCTGCCAGCTCTTTTGCGGGGGCGCTCGTACGGTTTAAAGAAGAATTGAAAAGGATTAGAGCATTGCTGCCGGGGTATCCTGAATTTATTGGGAATCTCCTGGCCCGCGAGGAGCTTATCCTGTCAAATGACCAAACCAGGCTTATTAACCGGGAATTGGTCCGCGATGGTAGAGAGTATACGCTGGGCAGGTACGCCGAGGGGAAGCTCTCCAAAAGCGACGCTGTTTTAACAGTGTTGCTTTACCAGCTAAGAAGTGGCGGGGCTATCACTCCTGGTGGTAAGCCCGGAAATTATGCAGCCATGGTCATCGATGAAGTACAGGATTTTTCATCTGCCGCGCTTGCTGTTATGGCTAATGCAGTTAGATCCCCTAATCTGCTCACACTTGCGGGAGATATAGAACAACAAATAGGAGATGGAGCAGCTTTTCCGGGCTGGCAGGCTTTGCAACAGCAGTGGTTTAGTAATGAGCAGCAGGCCAGCTATGTAAAACTAACAGTCAGCCACCGCTCAACGGTTCAGATTATGCGCTTTGCAGATTATATCCGGGGGCGCACGCAGCAGCGCAGCGGGCGTAAAGGGCGGCCGCCGATATGGTTTCGCTGCTACTCAGAGAATAGCGGAGTGCGCTCTGTTATCGAATGGCTGGAAAAGGCGCTTGAGCGCTACCCGCACGATTTAACAGCTGTGTTGTGTCGCGACATTCAGACAGCGAAATTTGCTTTATCGCTGCTTAAACCGCGCTTTGGTCCTCTTGTCAGACTCGGCGATGATGACTCGTTCAGCTTTGAAGAGGGGATTGTGGTTAGCGCAATAAAGCAGGTCAAGGGGCTTGAGTTTACAAATGTGCTGATCTGGAATCCGTCAGGTAAGTTTTATGATGGTAGCAGAATAAGCCGAAATATGCTCTATGTTGCTGCCACCAGGGCAGAAGATAACCTTTGTATAGTCACCTGGGGCCGTCCATCACCACTTCTCCCTGCGGGAGATAGTGGGCTTGTGAGGCTCTGTGCACTTGATGATCAGGAAGAGGGCAGTTATGCATGATTCGTTTGAATTATGGGGAAAACGCAGTAGAACTAAGGAAGAGGAGCTCTTTCTTGAGGGGCCGAGCAGCAGGTTAACGGAGCTGTGGCGGGCGTTAAAGATATTTGCCGAGTGCATACGGGGGTTTAGAACGCTTCATTTTGTAGGGCCGTGTGTGACTGTATTTGGTTCAGCCCGCTTTCCGGAGAGTAATAAATACTACCATTTGGCGCGGGAAGTCTCTGCTGCAGTTGGCAAAGAAGGCTTTACAATTATGACCGGTGGCGGCCCCGGTATAATGGAGGCTGCTAATAGGGGGGCCAAAGAAGCAGGGGCGTATTCGGTGGGGTGCAATATTAAACTCCCCCGTGAACAGAAACCCAATCAGTATCTGGATCGCTGGGTGGATTTTAATTATTTCTTTGTGCGCAAGTTTATGCTGATAAAATACTCTTATGCATTTATTGTTATGCCGGGTGGGTTTGGCACTCTTGATGAGCTTTTTGAAACCTTGACTCTGATTCAGACAGGTAAAATAAAACATTTTCCGGTAATTATTATGGGTAGGGATTACTGGGAGCCGGCAATTAATTTTATTGAAAATAGTCTGATTGCAAACGGAACTATATCAGAAAGTGATCACAATTTAATTGAGCTGACAGATTCAGTAGATGATGCACTGAAGATTATTAGAAATAGTATGTCCAGTCGCTTTGGTTCGGACTGGAAAGAGCATCTTAAAAATTACCATAAAAAGTGGGTGGGCTGGTGGTAAGCCATGGGGTTAAATTAATAGTTGTATTATTTCTACCATAATTAAAATGATTATAATCAATTCAAGTATTTCAGATCGCATTGCGTTGAAGAGCTCAAGTTGAAATTCTGATACTTCTGCACAGAGTTGAAGCATTTTTTCAATATTTTCAACCCTGCTGTGTATTTCGAAATGTTCTATCATTTTAGTATAGAGCTGGTACAGCTGTTCATCTTCCCAAACCTGTTCGGGCTGATCAAGGATTGCCAGTTGTGTTAAGAGTGAGTGCCGTACCAGAAGTGCACGGTTTAAAAAATCCAGAAGCTCATTTCGTGATGGTCGAAACCAGCCCCCCTTTTTTAAGCGTCTGGTAAGACTTTCAGACTCTCTTAAAAGCCCCTCGCTTTTATACTCAGCGATTTCTAGGGCGTTAGATTTGGCCAGCACTTCACAGATTCCGAGCACCCAATCCTCATCCCATTTTGGAATAGTAACACTGTTAAAATCTATCTTTACTTCTTTTCCTATAAGCAGGATAAAATCATCTTCGACAATATGGTCTGGTGATGGCTCTAGCCCATGAGTTTTACGGATCTTATTAATTATCTGCTGTGATTCTTCATATGGAACGTTTATGAAAACCAGTGAGCCGAATTTAAAACAATAAATGCGGGCTTCAGATGATTTTTCTATAATTACAACGTCCGCTGAGCTGAGCCTTAATTCAGAGTGCTGGAAAAGTGATCGCAACTTGGTAAAAACAAGTTTTCCAGGAAGGCCGCGGGCATAAAGGCGGAATTGATTAGATTGCTTCTTCCGATTAGGAGCTCCATTCATTTAAAAGTCCAATTTACTTCTTTTAGGGCTTTCAGTTTTAGCCAGCTCGAGCAGTGATTTAACTCTTGTGTCAAGACTGAACGCTTGGCCGCTCTTTACATTTTTTGGCAGCTGAAAAATCTTTTCGTCAATTAGAGCCTTATCATCAATGGAAGTTGCTGTCATTTCATAAGAAAACGGCCAGAACTGTACTGAAATATAAAGTGGCACCCCATGCCAAAGGCAAAATCTGGTTAATAACTTATTCAAATTTAATAGTTTGCACGTTTTACCCAAAACAGTTTTCTCACCTTCCTGTTTGGCTCCAAATGCTTTGATCAATTCTGTACTTAATTCACGTTTTTTAAATTCCTGCCAGTGTTCACTTTTCGTTAGTTTATGAAGAATCTCATCATAACTTTGCATTACGGTGTTGGCATCCAGGTTAATATTAATAATTTGATCGTTTATGCGAATTTCACGGTGATGAAGAACCGATTCTATGCTGCCTATCTTAACATGTCGCACCGAGTTTCTGACTTCTCTCATTCCCCAGCGATCGAAGTACAGAACTTCTTTTCCCCAGGGCTTTCCGGTAACAGCGTATTTAATTATTCCTCTTTCAATTCCGTATTTTTTGATGCCTCTGTAAACATCAGCGGAATTTTTATTATTTTTCCAGCAACCAAAGAGGAACATTAATACTGCCATTAGGGTGACAGAGCGTACTATATATTTAGTTTTTAGACTGAACTGCATAGCAAAAGATAAATTAGAGCAATTGGTTCCCGTCCCTGCTGTTTTTAAAGAAGATATAACTTAAAAACAGAGTTGACTGCCAGTCAGCGATTGTTGTTCATGCTTAATGCCCTGAATTTGTTAACAAAACGAGAAAATACGAAAATTTGGCACTGCGATTGCAGTAAGTTTCCAGGAGGCTTTACGCATAATGCCGAGAGTTGTGTGCGGTCTATAAACTATTAACTATAGAAGGTGGTGGCAATGTCAACAGCAGCAAAAACCAAGGCAAATGAGCCGGTTGGGAAGAGTTTTACTCTCTCCCGTTCATTAAGAATAGATCAGATCTCCTGGGATGCCGTCTCAGAAATTTTGAATAGCAAGTATAATATTCCTCCAGAGAAAAGCGTGCGTTTAATAAAGGAATTTCAAGATACATTTAGTCATCTTTTTGAAATTGAGTGGTATAAAAAAGACCGTCTCAAAGGGGACCTGCACGCCCTTGCGGCTGCCATCTGCGAGGCTCATAAAACTGATACAGTCACTGTTTATATCGAGCGCAGGGGAAAGCTAATGGGGATAGAATTTTATTACCGTCAGAGAGTCAAATTTCTTCCCAATGCTGATGCAAAAGGAGAAGGGATGTGTCTTGCGTTAACAGATGTTAAAGCCTTTGGTTTAAGTTATTCCTTTGAGGATTTCATACAGATAGCCTCGATGCGTCTTTTAATGATAATGACTGGTGTAGCGGCATATGTTGTTATTGTTGGTACAGCACTGTACTGCGTGTCAGCTTATCTGCTGTTTGAACAGATGCCGCGTGAGATGATAATTGAGTCGGTGCGAACGCCTAAAATAGGGATTGCTCTGATTATAATGTTTGTGGCAATGGCTGCTGTCATTAGTAAACTTATAAGTCTTACGTTTTCAGGTCTTTCAAAATTACTTTCAAAGAGTTAGCAGCCTGCGCTGGACCACCGAAATTCGTATGTTTCACCTGTATTCCAGCGCCAGCGGGTGGTTGCTACCCGGCTTTTACAGTGGTAGGCCGTGATAATGTCCACCACGCAGCAGATCTGAGTGCTGCAAGCAGGGTTGCTGGCTGCAAAAGATTCGCACCAGGGGATGTAGCCCACGCTTATGCGGGTGGACGGATTAATTTTAAGCCCCGGAACGTGGTTTATATTAGGCCAGCCGCCCAGAGTGCCGTTTGAATTTGTCCACAGCCAGTACGAAGACGACTGGTCAGCCAGCTCCTCACGGGTCTTTCCGGCTGCCAGTGCTGTTTCCGCATCGTGTATCATTATCTCTGAGTAATGTTCGTAAGCCATCTGGCGGTACTCAGCGTATACCTGGGCTGTAAGCCCCAGTAACACACCCAGTATTGCCATTACCACCAGTAATTCAATTAAGGTAAACCCCGCCTGCGCTTCTCCCTTAGGTGTCATATCTGTCATGCTCCAAAGTGTCAGTGCCTTAAATCGCCCAAAGAGAGCATTTTGCAAGCACTGTGCCAGCACTTATCTGTAATAATCTGTGCCAATTCGTCATAGGCAGAGTGCCAATAAGTGGCAGTTGGCAAGAATTGTTATTAATAAAGACAAAAGTGCTTAGCTGCTTTAATCAGTACAGAGTCATACCGGCAAGATATGCTGCTGGAATTCATTTAAGATTGTCAAAAGCATTTAATGCCACCTGGAATTAAGAGAACCAGTTCTAATCAGTTTATCCA
>RFHI01000138.1 GCA_003696425.1 Candidatus Dadabacteria bacterium
ACGGTAAGCTGTTTCTGGCTGCGGGGAGCTGGGAGCTGTGAGCAGGAAAAACAGTAATCAGAAAATCAGTAACCAAAAAAATCAGAACCAGCCTCCAGCATTCTGCAGCCCGCTTCCAGCAAATCAGCTTCTGCTTTTCGGCATTACAGCTTACCGCCTTTCAGATTTTCTGATTCAGGGGCTGCAGCTGAAAAGCTGATTAGCTGTTGCCGGCTGCGGGGTGCTGAGAGCAGATAGCGGGGATAGAGTAATCAACAAACGGCAAATCGGTAATCGGCAACCAAAAAGCCAGAAAGTCAGACCCAGCCTACGGCAATCAGCCAAGAGTGTTAGTATCCAATCAAGGCTGCAAGTGTTACCATTTGATTTTATTAATTATAACCGCTAGTCTAATTTGATTGTGACTACTATTAACATTGCTTCTGAATTAACGAAATTTCTAGCAGATATAAATAACCTGGCCGTAAAGAACGGTATTAAGCTCTATCTAGTGGGAGGTTTCATAAGAGATCTTTTACTTGGCCGAGCTTCTGAACGCTGCGATTTGGATTTTGTTCTGGAGGGAGATGCTATAAAGTTTGCCGGACAGGTTTCAGAAGCTCTTGGGTGGAAAATACATAAATTCTCCGACTTTTTAACTGCAAAGCTTGAACCTGAAATAGAGAACTGCCCGGTTCGGGAAATTGATTTTGCTGCTGCCAGGACAGAAAATTATCCCAGGCCCGGTGCGTTACCAGTTGTTAAACCTGGAAAGCTCAGCGAAGACTGGAAAAGACGAGATTTTACTGTTAATACCCTAATGATCGCGGTGGATGATTTTTTGAGATTGGGAGAAAGGTCTGCCCGTACTTTGTTGTGCGAGCGGATAATTGATCCATGTAGTGGTATAGCAGATCTAGAGAATAAGATAGTGAGGGTTTTACATCCCCGCAGTTTTATAGATGATCCCACCAGAATCTTTCGTGCCTGTCGCTATTCTGTAAAAATCAACGGGCAGATTGAAGCAGGCACTGTTGACTTGATTGAAAGTGCAGTATTATCCGATGCACTGGATACAGTATCGGAACAACGTAAACTTAATGAGATTAAAAAGATTTTAATTGATCAGGATACTGTAGAGATAATTTCTCTTTTATACCGGCTGGGGGTTTTTAGAAAATTTTATTTATTTGAAGAGGATAAGTTTTATCAGTTGATCGAGGCTCTGGATTATCTTCCGACAGATTCTGCAGGGCATATAGATAAGTTACGTGTTGAACTTGGCCTGATGCTATTTTATTACTCAATGAATTATGCCTTAAGAGATCAGAGATTTATTCAATTGGGAGTTGGGAAAAAGAAAACCAAATTTTTCTCAAAGATAGTTAATAGCCATCTGAGCGATGGGAAAATGTCGAAAGACAAAATAGAAGAGTTAATTAAGCTTTTATAAGGATATTACTTTCAGTTGGATATCGTTAAATTAGATCAGTTGTTTACAGATTTAGTTCAAGCCCCGCCGCTGGAATCCAATCAATGCGTTAGATTTAATCCTTTAACAGATCTTAGTTGGGGAGATCTTTACAGCGACTGCTGTATTAGAATTGCTGCAAGTAAAAGAATAAGTACGCGGGATGTATTCTGTTTGTTATCTGATCTTTCGGTTGAGCTGCCCGTTTGTGATCTCAGGCTCGATCGTGGCTTGTTGAACATAAGGCTACCGGAGAAGATCACTAGTCTGCTGTGGATCAGCCGCCCATTGATTTACCAGCAGGAACAGACCAGACAATACAGTATTTTTATAGCCCCTCCAAGTAGCACCGTTTCAGCTTGGGGTGCGCTGAGATTGGCCAGTTTGGGCCTGGTGCAGGCAGCTGTGTTGTTACAGTTGGGCATTACTGCAAGAATCTGGATAGGTGCAGATCTATATACCCCGAATAAGTTATGCCATATAATTGATATTTTCAGAGAACTTTTAAACTCCCCGGTGCAAAGCGGGTACAGTAATGCTGATCTTGAAGAAGTGATTAAAGGGTTAGTTCAGGCCGGCAAGGGAGAGTACGTTCATCTGTGGATGTTTTCTAATAGTCTCCCGACGGCGACGTTTCAGTCGATTTATAAGGAATATATTCAGGTTAATGAGCTCGTACGATTTAACTGTCCGGGAGAAAACTGGCTCAAAGGGTTTGACCCTGTTATAAAATTTGAAAGCTTTATAGAAAAAGATGTTTCAGAGTTAAAATCACTTCTGGTATACCTTTGTAGCCCGTCACCAGCTGCAGAGCTTGATTTTGCTGTGCCGTTTCAGAAAGAGGCTGCCAATCTTATCTGGTTTGTGAGAAGCTTAATAGAGAGATTGAATAGGGTGACGGAGGGTGGCGCCGGTAAAGATGCCGGCCTTGACCGTATACCGGCAGAGGACCTTATGCTTGTACGGCGTTACCGCTACTTACCGAGAATTTTTGCCTTGGCCGGGTTAGGTGGAGAAATTCACCAATTTATACGGGCATACACGGATTGCCTGTGTAGGTCTGCAAGATTCCTTAATAATCCAGACTTTAGAATAAGGTTTGAGAAAATTAAGCATTTCGAGTATGAATCAAATATAGCAACTGGTGTCCGTAACGCTATCTCGCATATGCTTGGACCAGACAGTTTATTTGTATAAGGGTGATGACTAATGGCAAACATTCCGGGGCCACGAACTCATCCAACTATTAATTCGGCAGTAACTATGAACAGAAAAAAACTAAGAAGCTGGGAGATAAAGCTTAATACAGTTCATGTAGTAGTATTGTTGGGTTTAGTAATGGGTTGTATGGTTAGCGCCTTTTATCTGGGGTATTTTGCGGGACAGAGTACAGGGTTTGAGACTGCTCTGGCTACAAGTTCGTTGGATTATCCCAGAATTCCTATAGATGCGCGTAAAGTTGATCCAGCCGGAACTGAAAAAGTAATGTCAGATATCTATGCTAAATTAAATGACTCAGCTCTCCCTGATCAGCAAACTCTTAATACTGACAGACTTGAACTTAAAACCGTAAAGACACTTAAAGAAAACGAACCGTCAGGAGTAAAAGAGGGCTCTGCGAATGAAAAAGACTTAACAGAAGAGATATTAACTCCCCCTCCAGGGAAAGATTTAGATGTTCGCACCAAAGCAGCGGGGGCGGTTATTAAGGTGCTTGGTGATACAGCCGTTCAGGGTAAGAAAATGGATCAAGGCATCGATCACGGTAAAGAGGCTAATACTCTTCGGGATTTAATGAGGGAATCATCGAAGTCTGCAGTCAAGGCCAACAGTAATGTGGTAAAAAGTGCAACCTTAAATAAAAGAGAAGCAAACACGGAAACCAGCAAGGCGGTGGGATTGTCATCTTTATCAAAACCGGTCATCAAAGATGCCGGTAATCAGCAGGTGGTCGCACGAGGGTATGTTAGTGTTCCTGAGAAAAAGAAAACAGCAAGCACTTCGTTGTTAAATAAAACAACGGAGGGAAAAATTACAGGCATAAAGAGTAAGCAGGCAGGCGTTATAAAGAAAACAGTTGATTCATCCAGCTACAGGCCTACCAGGCTTAAGAGTGGCTGGTTTGCTCAGGTGGCTGCACCGCGTAAGTTAAGTGATGCTCAGAAGTTAGCCCGAAAACTCCATAGCTCTGGGTTTCGCGTTGCTATTGAAACTGCCAGAGTTAGGGGGCAGGAGTACTTCCGGGTCCTGGTTGGTCCGGAAGAGGACCAATTGCAGGCTAAGCGGCTGATTGCTCAGGTTAAACGTGAACCGTATGTAACCTCTGCACCGTTTCTTAGGCGGGTAAAATAAAATCAGGTTAGAAATTTCAGGCAAACTATTTTCCCCTGTGGTTTTAGTGAGTTACGCAGGTTGTAATTTGTCATAAATCATACTTTATCATTTGTCCGGTGTGTCGGCTGCTTTGCTGGAATCTCCCCTGCTGTCGCTAAAATCTAAATTATAGGTAGAAGTTACAGTTTGTTAAGGTTTGAATTTGGGCATTAATTCTGAAGGAGCTGAGTAACATTAATGTTCACCTGTTTCAATTATTGTGGAACGTGTTTTGCTTTTTATGCTGCCTGCTGGCAGTTAGTCAGTTTGTGCTATAATTTTAACTATATTTACGGTCTGTTATTTTCCCCTGGAGTTGTTAAGGGTTAATACTCACGCCTAATCCTAATAAAGGGGCACTCACAAATATTATCTGCTTATGACCACGGCTACTGAAACGCAGTCAAATATCTTAAAAAACATTAGCTATGCAGCTGGTACTGACGTAGGTATGCGTCGTGAAGAGAATCAGGATTCGTTTGGTGTTATTGAAAACGACCATTTCAGGATGTTTGTTGTGGCCGATGGGATGGGGGGTGTAAAGGGGGGCGCAGTAGCGTCAAGTACTGCAGTGGAAGTCTTAAGAAACTGTTTGCAAAACCGAAGCCGCATTTCGGAGCAGGATATAGTGGCGGCAGTTATCAATGCGAATACTGAAGTTTTTGAAAAAGGCGAAGAGGATCGCGATCTCGAAGGTATGGGTACCACCCTGGTAGCGCTGGTTTTTGTCGGCATGCATATGTATGTTGTAAATGTTGGAGATTCGCGGGCCTATCTGATCAGAAAAGGGAAGATTCGCCAGCTTACTGAGGACCATACTCTTGTACAGGAGCTGCTAAGAAGCGGTGCTATTTCTGCTGATCAGGCTGAAGATCATCCCGTTGCACATATGTTGACACGATCTCTGGGGCCAACTCCCAATATTGATGTTGACTGTTTTCTTTATGCTGATGGCCCGGCACGAGGAGATATCTTTGTGTTGTGCAGCGACGGGCTTTATAACATGGTTAGCGACAGAGAGATTAAAGAGATTGTTGAGAATCACTCCCTTGATGATGCCACTCAGGAGCTGATTAAGCTAGCCAATCAGAGAGGCGGTACAGATAACATCACACTGATTCTTATTAGCATAGGAGAGGGTTTCCCTACCGATCCATCAGAGTTTGAGGACTGGCAGCAGGAGGGCGAGGAAACACTTGAAATTGATGTTTCTGAAGAAGAGATACAACAGATTACAGAGGATTCAGATTCTGAGGCAGAGACTATCAACGGCACAAACGGACATACAACTGAACAGGATGTGCGTATAACCGGCAACTCGTTTGGAACTTTTCAGGAAGATCTCGGGCAAGCCAGTACTGCCACAAGTGAAAATATTTCAGATCAAGTTGATGAAGTGAGTACTGCACACGAAGAACCCAGCACGGTAGCTAGTGAACCGCAGGAAACGCCTTCGCTCTCGCAGAGCAGGTTCTGGCTTGGTGCTGTGGTCGCGTTAATAGCTGCTGGATATCTGGGCTACCTCGGCGGTAGTTTTTATACCAATAGGAATGTGAATACAGCGCGGGTGATAGTAAAAGAAGCTGGCTCAGAATCGGATATTGTGGCTGTGCCGGTAGTCAAGAGACCTGTGGTGGTTTCATATGATCCTCTGCCGCCACCTGAATTGAATAAAAAACCTCATATTGCTCTACCTGATATTGTTAATTTTGACATAAAGAGCAGTGTCAAAGAGATGCCTGATGTAAATGCTGATATGTATAATGGTCTTTCACGTGAGGAGGTAATCAACATATCCGCCAGAAAACAGAAATTAAGGAGTTACATAAAAGAACTTGATAAGAAAATAGCCCAGTTTGATAAGCCAATATCAGGAGAGATTTCGGAGCTTTTAGCAGAGGCCAGAAAGAGGATGGCGGAGCTTAGAAACGAGCGCGAACAGGTTCTTGCAGATATTGATAAAGCGAATAGAAAAATACAGGTATGGTATGGCCGTTTAAAACGCTTTGAAAACGGTGAGGCAGTCAACGTAGCTAGTGAAGTCGCCGTATCTTCTGATAGTGTTAGAGAGAAAAGGGAGATTTTTCAGAATGCCAGTTATGATTATCTTCGCGAGGCGGAAGTGTTGCGTTATAATCCCAATGACTCTGCTCAAGAACAAAAAGTAGCGCGCCTGGCGCGGCTTCGTAGACAAAGAATGCGGGAGCTGCTTGACGATACCTTAGATGAGATTCACAAAGTGATTGGTGATTCTAACAAAAAAATTGCAGAATCAACTCTTAGAAGGGATCGCATAGAGGCGGAACTCACAGCTCTAAAAAAAGACATTGAGTTTGCCCAGGTGCTGTTAAATGGCGATAGTAAAGCTAGAAATAAGAAAAAATCTGAACTTATCCATGAAAAACAAATTAGCGAAGTAGAGCTAAAAGAGCTTGAGGACTTGTTGCCGCTTGAAGAGGAAATTAAATCAGCCGGATGATCTCATAAATATACAGG
>RFHI01000139.1 GCA_003696425.1 Candidatus Dadabacteria bacterium
ATGTTGAATTTCCACCCGGAACCTATAAACCCCACCTCAGACCGACCTCACCCAGTCCACCGGCCCCGGCGTTTTAGCCAAGCAGGTATAAGAAGAGAAACTTAAACGGCACTTCTGGCCTCAACGGGCCGGTCTAACCAGGTAGCCAAATTACCCAAAATTCTCCCTCTTAAAAACATCTCTTTTAACCATTTTTTCCAAAAAACTGCTACCATTTGCCCCCAACTTACACCAACTTCCTACTTCTACCGGGTCACTTTCACGAGGTCACCGATACCTACCCTTAGAACGCTCGTGCACCCAAGGCGTCTTTCACGACGTCACTGATACTTTAGAGGAAGAAGTAAACTGCACACCCACCTTCAATAAGGCTGAGGCCGCTAATATTCTCAGGGGAAAGGGGGAAATGCCCTGGGGGAGAGTCGAACTCCCACGCGGTTACCCACACATGAACCTGAATCATGCCTGTCTACCAGTTCCAGCACCAGGGCAGAATAAATAAAGTTTTAGCTAACCCCCTGTCATTACTACTTTTACAACCGACAAGTATTAACGCTAAAGAGTAACCTTTCTATTAACACCAGATAATACTAGCTGTAAAGGCAGCCTGAGGTGTCAGGGACCTCGGGGAAGTGGCCGGGGAAGTGACCTCGGGGAAGAAGGTAGGCATACCCTAACCGTGGTGTCAGTGACCTCGGGGAAGGTAAAGTAATTTAAACTGGGAGAGATAATTTACCTAAAAAAATCAGGGCGTTATAGTTCGAACTTTATGCCCTGGGCAAGCGGGAGCTCGGTACTGTAATTAATGGTATTGGTCTGACGGCGCATGTACTGCTTCCAGGCATCAGAACCAGATTCACGACCGCCACCAGTATCCTTCTCACCACCAAACGCTCCGCCAATCTCAGCTCCAGAGGTCCCAATATTGACATTGGCAATCCCACAATCACTTCCGGCCGCTGAAAGAAACCGCTCCGCTGAACGTAAATCACGAGTAAATATCGCAGAACTTAACCCCTGCGGCACGTCATTGTGATACTCAAGCGCCTGATCCAAAGAACTCACCTCAATCACATAAAGTATCGGAGCAAAAGTCTCCTCCTTTACTATCGGCATCTCATGCCGCGCCGCCACCACCGTCGGCTCAACATATAAACCCGACGGCATACCCTCAAGCACTCTGCCCCCACAGAGAATCTCTCCACCCTGCTCTTTTATGCTTACAAGCGCATTCTTATAGATCTCAACCGCCCGCTCATTAATAAGCGGCCCCATAAGGGTCTCGGACTTAAGCGGATCGCCTATCCGGATCTGCTTATAAGCCGAAAGCAAACGACGCAAAAACTCATCCTTAACTTCCTTCTCAATTAATATCCTGCGCGTGGTTGTACATCGCTGCCCGGCCGTTCCTACCGCACCAAACAATACCGACGGAATCAACAGATCAAAATCAGCATCCTTTAACACAATAATGGCATTATTGCCGCCAAGCTCTAAAATAGAACGCCCCAAACGAGCCGCAACCGTCTCCCCTACTGAACGCCCCATCCGACAAGAACCAGTGGCAGATATAAGCGGTAGCCTTCTGTCGGCAGCCATCTTCTTGCCAAGCTCAGGCCCATCGCCAACCAAAAGCGAAAAGAGCCCCGGGAATCCATGCTTCTCTGCCACAGACCTGCAAAGCGTATTAAGCGCAACAGCTGTAAGCGGAGTCTCTTCAGAGGGCTTCCAGATAACCACGTCACCACACACCGCCGCTATCATTGCATTCCAGGCCCAAACAGCCGCAGGAAAATTAAACGCCGTAATTACCCCAACCGGCCCCAACGGATGCCACTGCTCATACATCCTGTGCGCCGGACGCTCCGAATGCATGGTCTTGCCGTAAAGCTGCCGCGAAAGCCCCACAGCAAAATCGGCTATATCAATTGCCTCCTGAATCTCGCCCTCACCCTCACTTAAAATCTTACCCATCTCAAGCGTAACCAGCCGGCCGAGATCTTTTTTGTGCTCCCTTAAAAGATTTCCAATCTCACGCACCACTTCGCCGCGCTTTGGCGCAGGCACAAGCCGCCACTCTTTAAACGTCTCATGAGCCTCATTGATAACACGCTCATAGGCACTCTCATCAGCTACCTCAACAGCACCAAGCAGCGCACCATCAATCGGTGAATAAGAGTTAAGCAGCTTCGCAGATGAGTTTACTATAATTTCTTTCCCCGCTGCCCCGGGGTTTCGATCACTAAGATTCAAACTTTTTCTGATGCTATCCATGATAAATTACCTGAAATAGATTGATACACGCCAAAAACTTAATTACTATAGCACCTGTTTGCAAGTTTTTTGTAGTAGAGCTTCAAATTGCTAATTTCTTCGCTCTGCTGCCATAAACCATTAGTATTTACCCTGCGGCAAAGTGAACCAGAGCTCTTCTCATCCCAGCCCGCTTAAATTTATTGTGCAGATGTCGTCACCATACCGGCGTTATGCCATATCAGCCATATTTCTGGTTACAGTAGCAAGTACATTAAATCGAAGCCTGAATTACCTGATTAAACTGATTATTGATGCTGCCCAAAATACCGTTGCAGGAAGCCTAACTATCTACACCCCGCTCTCCTTCATACTCCTATATGGCGTAGCTATAGTTATAAATTCACTTCTCTGGAGGGGTACTGGCTTTACGGGACAAAAATGGATCACATCGACAGAAGCCCTGGCTTACAGGCGCTTATTTAAGGACCTAAACCGGCACAGCATAAATTTCTTTCAGAGCCGCTTTGCTGGTTCACTGTCAAATAAAATTACCAATGTCACCAATGGAATACACAGTATTTTATCCCAGTTTTTATGGCAGCTCTATGAACTGGTAATCAGTATCACCGGTACGTTGTTCTTACTCTCTCTGGCAAATGTTTATCTGATGCTATTTTTCCTGCTGTGGCTTACTGGTTTTCTTGCAGCCGGATACTTCCAGGTAAAACGACTTTCAAAATTAAGTTACAAGCTGGCGCACTCATCCTCACTCCTTAGAGGTAAAGTTGTAGACTCAATCTCCAATGTAGATTCAGTACAACTTCTGGCCGGATGGAAACGCGAACAGAGATACATAGGAAAATATATTGAACTTTACCGCAGAAGAAGACTTAAACAGTGGAATACCCTGGAGTGGAATCTTGTTTTTAATGGCGCAGCTATTGATCTCTGGATAACAGGGTCAATTCTCATTGGTTTCTATCTTCTAATTCAAGGAGCAATAACAACCGGCGATCTGGTCATGGTGATTGGCCTTACAACCGGAATATACCTGGATCTGTTCTTTCTGGCTGTACACGTTAACGAGGTCATTGGACACTATAACGGTGTTAAGGAGGGCCTGGAAGAGATCTATAAGCCTGTTGATATCAAAGATTCCAAGGGAGCCACTAGCCTTAGGGTTAAAACCGGTGAGATTGAATATGACGATATATATTTCTCCTATCCAAACGGAGCCGAAGTCTTTAGCGGGCTAAACCTGAGAATAGCCCCAGGAGAACGGGTCGGTCTGGTTGGCCCAAGCGGAGTTGGGAAAAGTACCCTTATTAAACTCCTACTAAGGTTATACCAGCCGCAGGCGGGACAAATTAAAATAGATGGCCAAAACATAGCAGAAGTTACCCTGACCAGCCTCAGAGAAAATATAGCTGTTGTCTCGCAGGATATCTCTCTGTTCCACAGAACCCTTCTTGAAAATATTAAATGCGCCCGCCCTGACGCCAACCGTGATGATGTAATCCGGGCCGCTAAATTAGCCAGAGCAGATGATTTTATAAAAAACCTCTCACTTAAATACGCCACAGTTGTTGGAGAGCGCGGAGTAAAGCTCTCCGGCGGCGAGCGCCAGAGAATCGCAATTGCGCGTGCTATTCTAAGAGATGCTCCAATAGTTATACTTGATGAAGCCACAAGCTCACTTGATAGCGCCAGCGAAGAGCTGATTCAAGAGGCACTTAATCTGCTGTGTAAAGACCGCACAGTTATATCAATAGCGCACCGCCTTTCTACGCTACGCACTATGGACAGACTGGTCTATCTTGAAGACGGCAGGATTATAGAAGAAGGAAGTCACCGCGAACTGCTTAATAAAAACGGCCGCTACGCAAGACTCTGGAATATTCAGGCCGGGGCCTTCGGATAAATATCCCTGCAAAAGCATTTACAGCCGGCCCGAGTTATCAACCCGTGCCGGCTGCACAAAAAAATGGTAGCGGGGGGCGGATTTGAACCACCGACCTCCGGGTTATGAGCCCGACGAGCTACCTGACTGCTCTACCCCGCGGCAATTTGTTCCAACTTATATAAGATATAGCAAAAAATTCGTCAAGTTGGAGCATCACGGCATTTGCTTACGACAGCTGATAATAAAACGCCCTATTCAAAGACCGGTTTTTGAACAGCTGCGACTGCATTGCCCTGCTTATTCCTCCTTACTTGGCCGTACTTATTCTCCAAGCAACGCGTTTTTAAATTTAAGATATTCGCGCTGCTTTAGCTTCTGAATCTCACCAACTCTAAGCCGTCCCAGCTTGAATGGACCATGGCTTATTCTTTTAAGCTTTACCACCGGATGTCCCAGCTTCTCCATCAGCCTTCGAACAATCCGGTTCTTTCCAACAGTAAGAGTCGCCCTAAGCCAGGTGGATTTACCGTCATTTCTTAAGATCTCAATATCAGCCCGAGCCAACCCATCCGAAAGCCTCACCCCTTTTTTAATGCGATTTACTGTCTTCTCACTTACTACTCCGCGCACCCGCAACTCATAAACCCTCTTAATACCATACCTGGGATGGGTAAGACGCGCGGCCAGCTCGCCATCGTTTGTTAAAACCACAAGACCACTTGAATCATAATCAAGCCTTCCGGCAGGCACATACGAGGCATGCCGCCGGTCAAGATAATCAGCTACCGTACGACGACCACCGGGATCTGACTTGGTGGTAACAACCCCACGCGGCTTATTCAACAAAATAACTCCGGGCTTTTCGGGCTTTAAGATCTTACGCCCAACCTGAACCCGATCCTTTGCTGGATCTATCTTAGTGCCCGGCGTGGTCACACGCTTTCCATTGACTCGCACCCGCCCTTCAGCAATCAGCTCTTCAGCCTTACGGCGAGAGGCTACACCACACTGCGCAAGATACTTCTGAAGCCTTAACATAAACAAACCCGTTCTAAAAAATTATTATTACTACTGGTTGGCAGCCTGATCAGTAAGAGCACGACCGTCAGCTTCGTTTTCGTCTGAAACCAGAACAGCATCCTGGCAAGCCTCTTCCTGGCTGCCCTGAGCCTTCTGCTGATCTTCATTTTTATCAGACTCAGCCCCCTCAGATTCCTCCGGAAACTCTCCCGGATCCTCCTCAAGCTCTTTTAAGTCCCGCAGCGTTGGAAGCTCTGAAAGAGAACTTATACCAAACAACTTTAAAAATTCATCAGTTGTGCCGTAAAGCGCCGGCTGCCCAACCGTGGCCTGATGGCCGACAATTTTAATAAGCTTTTTATCAAGCAGGGTTTTAATTGTCGGCGTGGCATCAACTCCACGCAGCTTTTCAATATCACTGCGCACAATCGGCTGGCGGTATGCAATAATAGCCAGCGTTTCCAGCGCTGCCGGCGAAAGCCTGCGTGGTCGCCCGGCCTTAAGCTGCCCTATGGCAGAGGCAAACTGCGGCTTGGTCCTGAGCTGATAGCGGCCTGATATAACCTTAAGCTCAATTCCGCGATCAATGCTTGAGTAGCGGTTTTTAAGCTCCTCAATAACCTCTTTTAACTCTTTATCTTCAAGCCCGGCAGCACTCTTTAAATCAGCCGGATCTAGCGGCTCGCCGTAAGCAAATAACAGCGCCTCAACCAGGGCCAGCTTTTTATCCAGCTGCTCCTGCCCCTCCTCGGGATTCTCATTCAGTTCCTGCCCGGATTTATTGTCACTCATACTACTTTACCCGTTTGCAGTCTTATCAAGCTCTGCCAGTGTCTCTCCATCAAACTCCGAGGAGAGTGAATCAAGATCAATTGCTACCGATGTAAGCGCAATCATTATCTCGCCATCCTCCTCTTCCTGAAAAACCCTGATTACCTGCCGCTTACAAAGCTCAAGCAGCGCCACAAACGTTCCGACAATCGCTATTCTGCTGGTAAGATCCGGTACCAGCCTGTAGAAA
>RFHI01000140.1 GCA_003696425.1 Candidatus Dadabacteria bacterium
GCTGTAGCACGTGCCGCCGGGGAGGTAGCACCGCTTATGATAACCGGGGTTGTAAAGCTTGCACCGAGCTTGCCGCTTGATGGCTATGCTCCTTTCCTTCATGTTGACCGCAAATTTATGCATCTTGGCTTTCATATTTATGATCTTGGTTTCCAGTCACCAAACGTTGATGCAGCCCGGCCGATGGTATACGCCACCACACTTTTATTGATTTTGATTGTAATAGCTCTGAACGCCTTTGCGGTGTGGTTTAGAAACCGTGCCATAAAGCGTCTCAGGCTGGAGAGCTTTTAGTTAAACCGGCTTTGATGAATAGATTGTAATCGTGTTAGTAATAGGGGAGTTAAGATAATGCTGGCAGAAGGCCTGGTAGAGAAAGAGTTACCAAAGATGGCAACGGGTTCTGAAGTTTTTGAGACAAGGGGAAGCGCTCCTGATATCAGTGAACAGGAGCATATACTTTCAATCAACAATCTCCGTTTTTATTACGGAAGTACGCTTGCCATTAAAGGAGTAACTCTGCCGATAGCAAAAAACCGTGTGACGGCTTTTATAGGCCCGAGTGGTTGTGGCAAATCGACTCTGCTTCGCTGCTTAAACCGTATGAACGATCTGATTGAAAACACCCGTATAGAGGGTCAAGTACTTTTTCGCGGTAAAGATATTTATGCGCCTGATGTTAATGTAACCGAATTGAGACGTGAGATCGGAATGGTCTTTCAGAAGTCCAACCCCTTTCCAAAGTCAATTTATGATAACGTTGCTTTTGGTCTGCGTATACATGGCGTGCGTGGGCGCAGCAGACTTGACCGGGTAGTAGAGGAGAGTCTTAAAGGTGTGGCGCTCTGGGATGAGGTGCACGACCGGCTTAACTCAAGTGCTTTGGCGCTCTCCGGCGGTCAGCAGCAGCGGCTCTGCATTGCGCGTGCGATTGCAACTGAGCCGGACGTACTCTTGATGGACGAGCCGTGTTCGGCGCTTGATCCCGTGGCGACCTCGAAAATTGAGGACCTTATAGGCGAGCTTAAAAAGCGCTATACGATTGTAATTGTAACCCACAACATGCAGCAGGCAGCCCGCATTTCAGATTACACCGGCTTTTTACTGCACGGTGAGTTAGTCGAATTCAGCCCAACAGATAAGCTCTTTCAAAACCCTGCTGATAAGCGTACCGATGATTACATTCGCGGCCGCTTCGGGTAGGGAGTGGCGCCTGATTAAGGTGTTATTTCGTTAATTTAACTTTAAACGGAGAACCTTCAAGCCGTGCCGGGTAGTGCCGGATAATACCTCTTGTCGCAGCGTGTTCCATAACGACCAGCGTCGTGAGGCTATAGAATGGGATGCCGGAGTGAAAGTCTTTGTTGTCTGGGGGGCATTGGCGGAAAGAGATCGTGCAGCAAGCCTTGCCGCTCCAAGCGCAGAACCCTGAGTAGAGCCGGCCCGTCTGATAACACATTCGCTTACATCTGCAACAAACTGCAAAATATAATCCGAGCGCGAAATTCCGCCGGTGGCCGTAATTGTGCCTGATGAGAAAGCCTGTGGGACGATTTTTTTGAGATTATCTACCTGAAGAGAGATAAAACAGGCCAGGTTATCAAGTGCTGCGCGGATGAATTTCTCGTCGTATTTCTTATTCCAATTACTAAGGACACACGGCAGGTCACTTCGCCAGTCAGGGGAAGCAGTGCCACCCAGCGGCAGGAAAGCAAGCGGGTAAGAGTCAGGGCTATCTTCCGGCAAAGTGCACGGAAAAGTTTCAAAATTAAAATCTTTATCAACCCGCTCTCTTATTAAATCAATAGTTGCGCCGCAGCAGTTAACAGTGCCTTCAATCTGAAAAAATGTGTCGGGATTTTCCTCAGAACCTTTGGAATACAGCACGTTGGTCATATAGCCTTTAGAAAATACTGGAGTATCAAGCGGGACGATAAGGGAGCCGACAGTTCCGAGAATAAGGGTTGGCAGGGGTGTATTGGCGTTATTTACTCCCAGTGTTGCAGCCTGCTGGTCAGCACAGAGAGCTGTAAGGTTTATGCCGTTTAGCGAACCGTAATTGTAAAGCGTCGGTTTAACCAGCGGGAGTCTTTTAATATCGACCTTGAATATGCCACACAGTTTTTTACTCCAGTTTTTCTCTGTCAAACTGTAAAGCATTGTGCGCGAAGCAGCGCTGCTGTCAGTAACAAAAAGCCTCTTATCAGAAAGTATGTTTACTAAATAAGTGTCAAGTGTTCCGATCCGTACATTCGGCTCGGTAAACTCTTGCTGCAGGGAGTGAATTTTACCGGCAGCATAGTGGGCGCTAACTGGAAGTCCGGTCATTTTGAAGATTTCATCCTGGTATTTTTCTCTTAAGGGTAAAATAAAATCTTCAGTAGAAAGATCCTGCCAGTTATAAACCTTTGAAAGCGGTTTCCCTGTATCAGCATCCCAGGCCAGCACACCGGAGCGCTGGGTGCTGAGGCCGCATGAGAGAATATCGATCTTATTTTTAGCTGCGTATTCTCTGGTTTGTTGTAAAACGGTTTGTACCGATTCAAGGATCTCCTGAGCATCCTGGCGGGCCGCACCACCGCTGATAAAATTTATTGAGACCGGTAGAGCAGTGCCAAAAAGCTCTTCAGCTAAACTTGAGATAAGCAGCGCCTTGGTGCTGCCGCTGCCCTGGTCTATGCCAAGAAATGCTTTCATACAGCCATTTAATCCGGTAAGCGATATAAGATCCAGTTTAAAGGTCAGGTTGAGTTGCTGAATATACTGGTTTTTTAAGGGTGCTGCCCGGCTGAACAAATAGCCCCAAATTATACAGTTAGTTACAGAAACGCCGATTATGATCTGTGGTTTAGTGCAGTTATAGGTGTGCCGCAAAGATAGCAGTGGAATATTTTAAGTAGTTTATGGCAGCAGACTCCCTTGAGAAAAGTCCCACCAATAAGCGCGTATCGCGTGCTGTTAGTTACGTAAGCGATTACTGGTTTCCGGTAAATGAAGAGCTTCTCGGTAAGATTAAAAGCGGACTGAGAGATGGACGTTACGATAACGCTGTTGATGAACTGGTCTATGAAATAAAGTCTGATCTTTCACTTTTTACTTACAGCATTGGAAAACTTGTTCAGAAGCTAAAAGAGAAAGGAGCAGAGCTAAATGGTACTTTAAATCCGCTCTCAGCCCTGCGGCAGGCCGGTATAGAACAGCTAAGAGAGATATTAGAAGAAGCCTCTGATGATCTTTCAGCCCATAATCTTCGCCAGGCCGACGATCTTCAGGCTGCCAGGTTTAAAGAGGTGCTGATTAGCGCCAGTAGTGCAGAAATGCTGGCTGAAAAATTTGAAGTAGATGGTGATACGGCTTTTTCAGCTGCGGTCTTAAGACAGCTCGGTTACGTACTGATTGCCTGGAATTATCCAGGCCAGTACCGCGAGGCTGTGAATTCACTGGAAAAAGGAGACAATCTGGACTTTAAGCTTGCTGAGCGGCTTGGATTTTCGCCAACTCTTCTGGCTATAAGAGTTCTTCAGAGCTGGGGGCTTACATCTGTTTCCTGTGCTTCAGTGGGCCTGGTGGATGATCTTGAAGAAGAGGAGTGGGAAATTCTTGAAGGCATCGGGGAAAATGTTACAGCGCTCTGTAAGATTGGAGAGACACTTGCAAGGGCCAGTGCCCCGGAAATTTACCCGGATGCCAGAGGAGAATTGCAGCTTGCCAAAAGAGA
>RFHI01000141.1 GCA_003696425.1 Candidatus Dadabacteria bacterium
GATTTTCGGCATTACAGCTTACTGTGTTTCAGAGTTTCTGGTTCAGGAGCTGCAGCCGTAAGCTGAACTCATTGGGCGTATTACGTCGACGCCTACGTTGCCGTAGACGTAAAAGCGTAGACGTAGACGGCTACGTCTACGAACCCTATTCTTCAAAGCTGTTGCAGGCTGTGGGGAGCCGGCGGACGATGACGGGAAAAAGATATAGTCTCTACTCCGAAAATCAGGGAGAATTTCGGAGTAGGAGTCCGGGGATAGGTAATATGCTGAAAGAGAATAGTTTTTGCGGTGGTGTTATGAGATAGTCATTAGAGGGCTTTTTGTGCGAGATACTGGGGTTGGCTCCCTAAGCGGTGGTAGGGCCTAAGGTCTTTTGACTAGCGCTGAACCCAGGTTAACCTGAAAAGATTAGTAACCCCCACCGTAATCTCAGCCTATTTTTTATCCCGCCCCCTTGAAAAATGCTCCCGCAATGCACATATCTAAAACAGAAGAGTTGTTAGAAAAGTTTTTGAAATTTTAGGATTTTATAAAAGGAGGTGAGTACTATGAACAATTTACCAGGAACTATGACTGCTGAAAGACGACCGAGGTCTCTCTTCCCACTTGCTGATACTTTAATCAGTGATTTCTTTACCAGTCCGCTCTGGGAGGCTGGGCGGCAGGTTATGCACCGGTCCTTTCCGGTAGATATACTGGAAACCGATAAGGACTATGTCCTTAAAGCTGATATGCCCGGTGTAAGGGAAGAAGACCTTGATATAACTCTTGAGAATGAAGTTCTCACAATTGCCCTCAAACATAAGGGCGAGGTAGAGAAAGAAGAGGAAGGCACCTATCACTATCGTGAGAGGAGCTTTTCTTCAGTAAGCCGTTCATTTAAGCTGCCGAGCATCGCTGATGATGCCAATATTGAGGCAGAGCTTAAAGACGGCGTATTGCAGCTTAGAATTCCAAAGCTGCCTGAAAAGCAGGCCCGTAAGATTTCAGTTAAGAAAAAGTAAGCAACTGACTGAAAAGTAGCGAGTGCAGACAGTAAAATGGCCCGGCCAGTCCCCGTAAGGGAGCCGGGCTTATTGTTTTTTCGATACCCGTCCAAGCTCAACTCAAAACTATCCGCACTTCACAAATCTTTGGGCTGTTCTAAACGCCAAAGTCCGTATAGGTTCCAAAAGGACACTAAGTGAGCGCCGTATACCGGTGTTTTACCGTAAAAAGTGTAGTTATTTATCGTACGGGTCGATTAGAATTGCCGGGGAATTATTACTGCGGAGCTTTAAATGGCCGATCTTAAAACCACGGAATTCAGAGGGCTGGCGGGTGAGATAGTAGCCGGTTTTTTAAAACCGGAGACCTTTCTTACAGCTATTCCAATAGCAATTGTTTTTGTAATTGGAACACTCCTGATTGGAGCAATAGGGTTACCTCAGATGGTAACAGTTATAGCAATGTTTATATTAAGCGGCTTTATAGTCGGGCGCTACGCCATGTCCTCTGTTTACGGCGATCACCTGGCCGGCATGTTCAGCACAGCTTCAAGCGCAGGAGATGCTCTAAATTATGCAATCCGTTATACAATCCTTACTATTCTGTGGGGACTGCCGGTATTTCTTATTCAGAAATATATATTAAAAAATATGTTTATGTACGGGTTTGATCCCCAGAGCATGGCCAGCGCGGGATTTAACGGAATTATTATGGCAATTACTTTTTTTATCATAATTGTAGCTCCCACACTGTCGTACATCATTGCAGCCGGCACTGATTCTATCGGAGATCTATTTTCAGCTAAACCGTGGCTCTGGCTCCTGACTACAAGGTTAAATGATGTGATCTGTTTTTATGCCTCTGTGGTTGGCGGGATTGTTACTTTTTATATTCTCTATTTTATCCCGCTGGTAGTGCTGGCCGTGGTGGGAATGTCCATAGCGGGTGAGAAAGCGCTGCTGGTACTGGTACTCTTTTTTACACCACTGGCAGCCTCGCCGGCTCTGATTGGCCGACTGGCAGGAGCTGTTATAGCCGGTGGGAATGAGCAGTCCGGAAGTGATTCTTCAGGTGCCACTGCTGTCCCCAGTGCCGAAGACATCCTCTCAGGCAAAGTTTCACTTGATTCGGCTTCTTCAGGCACTTCTTCGCCCGGTCCGGCTTCAAGTGATACCCCTCAATCCGGCTCTGTAACGGGACCGGCCGGAGGATCGGGGGAATACGGACTTGGCACTATCCACAAATTAAGCAGCGAGCCGTCTGATGAGCTTATTAAGTGGCTTAGAGAGGAGCTTAAAAATCACGAGGCAATAGTCTCAGCTTACCTCTTTGATAAGGCTGATAAGAGTGGCCAGGTTAGAACTACTCTTGGTATAAAGCTATCTGATGATACCCCGCTTGGTGGCCGCCAGAAGACCGGTAAGGCGCTTGCCCAGGCTGCCAGAGGAAGCCCGCTTGCGGCAGTAAAAGGAACTATTATCCTGCTTGATGACAAATCCGCTCTACGTGCTAATATGGTTGGTCTTAAGGTCTATCAGAAGAAATA
>RFHI01000142.1 GCA_003696425.1 Candidatus Dadabacteria bacterium
CTGCTTATAAGAGCTGAGGAAGTAGAGCGTGCTGTTACAGAAAAGACCAGGGCGATTATTCCGGTGCATTATGCCGGAGCTGCTTGCGATCTGCAGGCGTTACACGCAGTTGCTGAAAAGCATTCAGTTACTCTTATAGAAGACGCTGCTCATGCAATCGGTACAACTTTTGGAGATAGCCGCATCGGGTCAGGCGGAACAGCACTTTTTAGTTTTCATCCGATAAAAAATATTACAACCGGCGAAGGCGGCATGCTCTGTACAGACGACGGGGAGCTTGCAAAAAACGTAAAAGAGCTTCGCTTCCACGGCCTGGGAGTCGATGCTTTCGATAGAAAACAGCAGGGGCGCTCAGCCCAGGCCGAGGTTTTACAGCCCGGCTATAAATATAACCTTACGGATATATCTGCAGCGCTTGGGCTTGAACAACTAAAAAAGGTGAATAGTTTTAATCAAAAAAGAGCTGAACTTGCCGCGCTTTATCTTGAAAAACTTGCCGGTATTGATGAAATTGTGCCGCTTTCAAAGCCCGACTATGATTTTCAGCACTCGTGGCATCTTTTTATAGTAAGACTTGATACCAAAAAAGCCGGCATCTCACGTGATACTTTTATGGAAGAGCTTAAAAAGCTGAATATAGGAACAGGGCTGCACTTTAAGGCTGTGCATACCCAGAAGTATTACCGCGAAACGCTTGAACTTCAGTCGGGGGTACTTCCGAATACTGAGTGGAACTCTGAGCGTATCTGCTCACTTCCGCTTTTTCCGGCGATGGAAGAAGAAGATGTTTTATCCGTTGTAGAGAGCATAAAAGAGGTACTGAAAAAATGACAGTTATGTCTTTTGGCAGTAGTAACGGCCCTGGCGTGCCGGAACTTTCAATTGTTATACCGGTGTATAACGAAGAGGCTAACCTTGAGGAACTTACAGGGCGGCTTTTAAAGGTCTGCCGCAACACTGGGAAAACTTTTGAAATTATTTTCGTTGATGATGGAAGCCGCGACAGGTCTGCTGAAATGTTAAGAGAATACGCACATAGATATCCCGGCGAGATAGTGGCTGTTATCTTAAACCGCAACTTCGGGCAGCACGCTGCTGTTATGGCAGGTTTTCAGGAGAGCCGGGGCAGGATGGTTGTTACTCTTGATGCCGATTTGCAGAATCCTCCTGAAGCTATACCTGACATTGTAGCAAAACTTGAAGAGGGTTTTGATGTGGTCGGCTCCTACCGTAAAAATCGTCAGGATCCGTTCTTCCGCAGGTTCTGCTCCAGCCTGGTTAATAAGATGGTTAGAGCCTGTACCGGTGTAATGATGACAGACTACGGCTGTATGCTTAGAGGATACAGCCGCACTGTAGTAGATGCCATGTTAAGCTGCCACGAGCGCTCTACTTTTATTCCGGTCCTGGCAAATAGCCTGGCGAGTAAAACCACAGAAATAGGCGTGCCGCACAGTGAAAGACAGGCGGGTGAATCGAAGTACAATATCTGGAAATTAATCTCGCTTCAGTTTGATCTTTTAACCAGTATGACTACCGCGCCTCTTAGAATGTTAAGTGTTCTGGGAGGAATAATTTCGCTTGGTGGTGTTTTGTTTGGTCTGCTGCTCTTGGTGCTGAGGCTCGCCTTTGGAGCAGAGTGGGCGGCAGAGGGAGTTTTTACTCTCTTTTCACTGCTCTTTATTTTTATTGGTGCCCAGTTTTTTGGCCTGGGTCTTTTAGGTGAATATATCGGAAGAATTTCGCTTGATGTGCGCGGCAGGCCGCGTTTTATTATTAAAGAGGTAATTGGAGGCAGGGCCGAAACTACTTCAGCGAACCAGGCTGTGCACGGATAAGTTTCTTTTAAACATTGGAGAACCTGATGAAGACAGTTGTTTTTGCATATCACAATATTGGTTGCGTCGGTATTAAGGCGCTAATTGATGCGGATTATGAAATACAGGCAGTATTTACTCACTGTGACGACCCCAGTGAAAACCGCTGGTTTGATTCGGTGGCGGAACTGGCGGCGAAGCATAATATACCTGTTTTTGCGCCTGAAAATGTAAATACCCCGCTATGGATATCTAAAATAAAAGAGTTAAATCCTGAGATTATCTTTTCATTTTACTACCGCAACCTGATTTCAAAAAAAATCCTTAATATTCCCTCCGCTGGAGCACTTAACCTGCACGGGTCGTACCTGCCGCGTTATCGCGGACGCTGTCCGGTAAACTGGGTGCTTATAAACGGAGAGAAGGAGACGGGCGTAACTCTTCATTATATGACTACTAAACCTGATGCCGGTGATATTATTGCTCAGGAAAAAATTTCAATTGATTACGATGATACAGCGCTTACGCTTCATAATAAGCTTGCCGGGAAAGCAGCAGAGCTTCTAAGGCGCACACTACCCGATATTAAGGCGGGAAAAGTAACGCGGACTCCACAGGACGAATCGCAGGCCAGTTATTTTTCAGGCAGACGCCCGGAAGACGGGGAAATTAACTGGAGCGCTTCGGCTGAAGATATTCGTAACCTGGTACGGGCAGTTACAAAACCTTATCCGGGTGCATTCAGTTTTATAAATAACCAGAAATTTTTTGTCTGGCAGGCTGCAGTGGACAGTAATGTGACCCATGCCGCCAGACCTGGCACAGTGCTGTCGGCCTCTCCCTTTGTGGTAGCGGCTGGAGAGGGGGCTCTGCGTCTGGACTTCTGCCAGGCAGAGAACGGGCCATATCTTTCCGGAAGTCAGTTTGCTTCAGAGAGTGGCATTGTGCCGGGGGTAGTTCTGAATGCCGGAAGAGATCTTAAAATTACAGCGTGTGCTAAAACTAAGGTATTAATTTTAGGTGTTGATGGCTTTATCGGGAACGCCTTAAGCGAAAGGCTGTTAGATAGTGGAGAGTATGAAGTATACGGCATGGATCTTCATTCCCGCTATGTTGAGAGGCTTTTGGGGCATCCTGATTTTCATTTTAGAGAAGGAGATATTTCTATTCACAGTGAGTGGATTGAGTATCACGTCAAAAAGTGTGATGTGATTCTTCCGCTTGTGGCAATTGCCACACCAATTGAGTACACCCGTAATCCACTCGGTGTTTTTCAGCTTGATTTTGAAGAGAATCTTAAAATAATCCGCTACTGTGTAAAGTACAATAAACGCCTGATTTTTCCCTCGACCTCTGAAGTGTACGGCATGTGCGATGAGGAAGAATTTGATGAGGATACTTCAAAACTTGTACTGGGACCGATCAGCAAGCAGCGCTGGATATATTCATGTATTAAACAGCTTCTTGACCGCGTAATCTGGGCTTATGGTGATAAGGAGGGCCTTCGTTTTACGCTTTTTAGGCCCTTTAACTGGATAGGCCCGCGGCTTGATAGCCTTCAGTCAGCACGTATCGGCAGTTCGCGCGCAATTACCCAGTTAATTTTAAATCTTGTCGAAGGCAGCCCAATTCAGCTTATTGACGGTGGAGAGCAGCGGCGCTGCTTTACTGATATTGCTGATGGCGTTGAGGCGCTCTACAGGATTATAAGAAACAAAGGCGGGGTATGTGACGGTAAGATCTTCAATATCGGAAACCCTGATAACGAAGCCAGTATTAAAGGGCTTGCAGAGATGCTTACTGAGGCCTTTGAAAAACATCCGCTGAGGAAACATTTTCCGCCAACTGCTCCAATGATTGTGCGCGAAAGCAAGGCTTACTACGGAGAGGGCTACCAGGATATGTCCTTTAGAAGACCGTCAATTAAAAATGCCCGGCGTTACCTTAAATGGCAGCCAAAAGTAGGGCTTAAGCAGTCGGTCGAAAAAACACTGGATTTTTTCTTAAGACAGGCTGTAGAATTAAAAGAAGCCGCCAGGCTGACTGAAACTTCTACGGAGGGCCAGGCCGCCTTAAAGCGGGCACATTAAATAGATGAGTATAAAAGGCACAACGCAGGCTGTTAATACCGGTGAGCGTCGGGCAGGTCTCAGGATTGATGTTGATACTTACCGTGGCACACTGGAGGGAGTGCCGCGTCTTCTTGAAATTCTGGATAAATACAATATCAAGGCCAGCTTCTTTTTCAGTGTGGGTCCTGACAATATGGGGCGTCATTTATGGCGCTTAATTAGGCCAAAATTTTTATCTAAAATGCTGCGCTCGCGGGCAGCCTCGCTTTACGGCTGGGATATATTATTTAAAGGGACTTTATGGCCGGGTCCGGAGATTGGCCGTAAGCTGGCTTATATAATTCACGATACCGCCCTGGCTGGCCATGAGATCGGCTTTCATGCCTGGGATCACCATGCCTGGCAGATGAAAATTGAGCAGATGCCTGCAGATGAAATCAAGCGGCAGATTAAAAGCGGTGTTAACCTTCTTAAGGAAATTACCGGGAAATATCCGGTCGCCTCAGCCTCGCCTGGCTGGCGCACAACAGAGAAGGTATTAACAGAGAAGGAAAAATTTGACTTTTCATATAATAGCGATTGTCGGGGAGACAGAGTATTTTATCCTCTGGTAAAAGGAGAGCTTTTAAAAACCCCGCAGGTTCCGGTTACTCTTCCAACCTATGATGAAGTTATAGGAGCAAATGGAGTTACAGAAAAAAATTATAATGACTTTATTTTGTCAAAGATAGTGCCTGATAATTTGAATGTTTACACTATTCATGCTGAGGTTGAGGGGATTGCCTGTGCTCAAATGTTTTCAGATTTGATTGTTAAGGCACAGGATCGGGGGATTGGTTTTGTGCCACTGTCTATTCTAATACCGCCTGAAGGGAGTATTCCTGCTGCTGAAATTTCCCTTAAAACATTTCCCGGTCGTGAAGGCACACTTGCAGTTCAGCAAAACCTTATTGAGCAGGCGGCCTGAAAGGGTAGCTGTCAGGGATTTTGTATTTATGATTGTTAAAATTCATCTAACTTTAAGTTAAGTTTTTTCCAGACAAAATAAACTGCCGGAATAATAACCAGCGTCAGTATAGTTGCTGAGATTAGACCGCCAACCATGGGAGCAGCTATTCTTTTCATGATTCTAGCACCGGTTTCATGTGAGAACATAATTGGAAGAAGACCAATTATTGTAGTCGATACAGTCATTAATTTCGGCCGTACCCGATCTACTGCGCCTTCAATGACAGATTCTTTGAGGTCTAAAATATTATTTAACCTGCCTTCATGACGTCGGCGCTCAAAAACCTCATCCAGATAGACCAGCATTACTATACCAGTCTCTGCAGCAAGGCCTGCCAGTGCTATAAAGCCGATTGCTACCGCAACGGACATATTGTAACCGGCAAAATACATAAGCCAGATTCCACCAATCAGTGCAAACGGAAGCGAGCACATAACTATTAGGCTTTCGGTAATATTATTGAAATGGACGAACAGCAGGATAAATATAATTACCAGGGTAAGAGGCACAATGAGTTTGAGTTTTTTTGCTGCCCGCTCCATGTATTCGAACTGTCCGGACCAGACCAGTGAGACTCCCGCTGGAAGTTTAATATTTTTCTTAAGCGCTGCTTTTGCTTTTTTTACGTAGCCTCCTATATCAGACGTTTTAAGGTCGACATAAATCCAGGAAGTGCGCCTTGCGTTTTCGCTTTTTATGGAGGGCGGACCCTTTACAATTTTAATGTCAGCCACATAAGAAAGCGGTATGGTGTGTCCCAGCGGTGTGGGCACGGCGGCACGTTTTAATTTCTGCACGTTATCGCGAAGCTCGCGCGGGAAACGTATATTAACGGGATAACGTTCAAGACCTTCAACTGTTGTAGTTACATTCATGCCGCCAATAGCGCTGCGGATTACATCCTGCACATCTCCTATTGTGAGACCAAAACGGGCAGCTTCCTGGCGTTTAATGTCGATATCAATAAAATTTCCGCCAACTACACGCTCTGAATAGACCGATAGTGTTTCAGGCAATTCGCGCAGGATAGCTTCAATTTTTTGGCCTATTTCGGACAGTTGTTTTAAATCACTTCCAAGCAATTTAATGCCCACCGGAGTTTTAATGCCGGTTGCCAGCATATCTATTCGTGTTTTAATTGGCATAGTCCAGGCGTTGGTAACCCCGGGAAATTTCACCATACTGTCGAGTTCTTTTA
>RFHI01000143.1 GCA_003696425.1 Candidatus Dadabacteria bacterium
CAGGTTTCATTGCCATTGCACATTCCATCACCGCATGCTGGCGGGCAGCTTCCGCAATCGGCAGGGCAACTTGAACATGTTTCACTGCCATTACATGCACCATCACCGCACTCACCAGTCGGAGGGGGTAGGTCAGAGTTGGACAGCAATTTCTCTGCACCAGCATACACCTGTGCCCAAAACAAACCACTGCTGTCTGTATTATAAAAGGTAGTTACAAACACAGGCCCCTTTCCTGATGAAGGCAAAGCCAGTGTATGCATGTCTCCTGCCGTGTCCACATTCCAGTCAATAAGATCCTCATTACCAAGCGGATCAGTTGTGGCACGAAAAGTTACTGGATAGTTGTACCAAACAGCGCCGTTCCAGATGCTTTCGATTCCAAGCGGAATAATATCAAAAATATTTAGTGTGGAACTTTGATGGGAGTAAGGAATATTAAGGGAGTAACTACCTTTTCTCGGATACATAACCGGATAATTCCCGCCAAGCGCTGAATACTGCATTCCCCCCGGGCTTTTCCATTCTATCAGATGCTCGAATCCGGGGGGGCTGGATGTCGCTAAACACGGAGTCGCAACCTTACTTGCATGTGCAGTGATACCTCCCGGGACCGGTTCTATCATGGAAAACCTGACTCTGTTATGGGGGACCTTAGAAACCCTGATCATAATTTTTTTGGTGCCAGAGCGCTGATCGACTCCAGCTATAATAGGGACAGCAGAAATCGTATAAAAGCCAGGGCGTCGAAACACAGCAGAAAAAGAACCACCCTGTATACTTACTCGAGCATTATAAGGGTACCCTTCCCAGCGATAAGTTACCCCGTTTATATTAGCTGTTACTGTAAGATGAACTTTTGTTCCGCGAGGAATAAGCAATGTATCTGGTGCATCATAACTCTCAGTTACAAACGGTTCTATTGGGCCTATTTTAAGAAAAGTATTTAGAGGAACAGGCGGCTTGGGTAATTCTTCACAATCCTTGCCTATCTCACAAATCGCACCCGGACGAGCATAAGCTATACTGCCTGATAATAAGCTCAGGCACAACAACACAATAAGCATTCCCAAAGTGTACGGGCGCTTGAAAAACGAGCTCGCTAACTTCCACCCTGAGTTTAAAACTTCCCTGCATCTGGCTGTCCGCGCGTTATACGCTGATGATTCTAGCAAGTGCTTCTACCTTAACATTAGCAGACAATATTGCGGCACTATAATGCCCAGAAGCAAAATATTCCACTAAAATATGCCACTGACATCTATCAATAACTGATTTGCTGCTGTAATCCAATTTAAGTGATTGCTATAACAGATGTTTTTGTGAAAAATTTTTTAAAAAGCTACCGAAAAGGAGTAATAACCAGCAGAAAAGGATTATTAATTATTAGAGTGAACCTAATCTAAAACAAAGGTCTGTAAACAGTTATTCCGTACATCCTTTTAATGCTGTTAATCTTTGCAGTTATATGGCCATAGTGCCAGCGCTTGTCCCACCACTCACGCGGATCTACCGGAACGCCGTGAACACGAATCTGTACAAATAGACTGGTGCCTTCGGAAAATCCACTTTTGCCTGCAACTCCAATGACCTGACCTGCTTCTACCTGATCACCTGCCAGCACTGAGGAGCTTTCTAAATGGCCGTAAATAGACACCAGACCAAAACCGTGATCAATACCAACAGCCCTGCCATACACACCGACCAGTTCGGAAAACATAACTATTCCGTCATTCATGGCTACAACTTCTCGCGAATCCGCGGGCAGTTGGAAAAGATAACCTGTGCGGCGATGTGAACCAATTACCGTACCCTGATAAGTGTAAGTTACCCGATCACCAAAACTGCCCCTTACAACCCCCTGGGGCATAAGAAAGGCGCCTGACCAGTAACGTTTAAAACGGGGAGTTTTAATCAGAGCAGATATTTCATTTTCATTAACAGACCTGAGATCTTCATTTACCAGAATGAACTTTTCAATCAGTCTATCTACGCTTCCTTTAGCGGTCTGGTACTCCAGCTTTTTACCTGCTAGTGCTGCAATGTTTTGAAGTTTTTCAAAATTCCTGTCAGCCAGCCTGGATATCTGACCTCTCAGAAAATCTTCGCTGATCTCTACTTTTACCTTTCGTCCAGTCCAACCCCGTACACGATTAAAAAAAGTACTGGACTGCACATTACCAGCACCATCTTCAGCAAAAACTTTAATATCACTACTGGCAGGTTTTGTATTCTGATCTATAGCGTAAAGGGCTACATACAACGAAGAATCGTCAAACTCAGAATCCAGACCACGGGCTGGATATCCCTGAAAAGTCTTTTTCCCTATACGAATTCCTGAAATGGCCAGATCTTCATCAACTGCTTTATAAAAAATAAGTTGAGAGCCCCCCTGTCTGGCATTATGTTGCCTGGTCAGAACCTCTATTTTTGGAGGGCGATAATCTACTTTTAACTTAACATCAACTTCCGAGCCATTATTCCAAAGCGCCCTGTCAAAGGCGCGTATTTCTAAGATTGCAACACCCTCATCAAGCAAACTTTTTTCGCCGGGGAACTCAATATTAATTAAAGCTTTTTTACGTCCCTCCATAGCCTCTCTTTTTAACTCTCTAACATTGTTTCTCTGTCTGGTGCGCACTATAACCTCATCCAGTCCGGCCTGCGAGTCACTAACCTCAAAACTGATAGAAACGGGAGTAATCCCTACACCACGCGGCAAATCAGTGATCTTTATCTGTGGGGGATTCCTCTCAAGGAAGCCGTTATAAAGCTCTTTCCAGCCAACGATTGAAAAAGGAATTAAAGCACCTGCCAAAAATACGAGCAACAAAAATTTCAACGATACTCGTCCGGATGAGCAATAAATTGATCCGTTCATAGGTAAGTTAAACGATATACGAAAATCTTCTCCCTAATAAAGCCACCATCTCATTCAAAAAACACCGCTGTTACCCTAGCCTCCCTGCATCAATCCGCTAAGAGAAGGACCGAAGCGCTCTTCCAAATAGTTTTTAAGTTTTTCTCTTATCCGATTTTCAATCTGCCGAACCCTCTCCCTGCTGACCCCCAACTCTTCTGAGAGCACCTGCAAGGTGGCCTTTTCCTCACCTAACATACGTTTTTCGAATATCACTTTCTCTTTCTGGTTAAGAGTTTCACTGAAGTCTTTCAAGCCTTTGTTCAGTATAGTTTTAATTTCTTTATTGGCAACCAGCTCTTCTGCTGTTTGATCATCTGCTGGAAGAATTGAAAGGAGATCTGACTCTCCGTCATCGCTAAGAGGCGCATCAACGCTAATGTCCGGAGAAGAAAGCCGCTGTTGCATCTCAATAATCTCACTTTCTTTTACGTCCAGATTGTGTGCCAGAAGTTTCGGCCCGGCATGAAAACCTTCGCGCTCCAGACGCTCCTTTTCTTTGTTCAGGTTAAAGAACAGCTTTCTCTGAGCCTGGGTAGTGCCTATTTTAACCATCCGCCAGTTAGCAATAACGTACCGAATAATATATGCACGTACCCACCAGGAAGCGTATGAGGGGAAGCGTACACCCCTATAA
>RFHI01000144.1 GCA_003696425.1 Candidatus Dadabacteria bacterium
CAACATATGCGTTAACGCTTAAAGAATTCAATACCCTTTGCAGTGTTTGCTGGTCAGCGCCTGAAAGCTGCTGTTGTGATTTAATAGAGTTTTTTACGTTAGCTACAGCATCTTCCAGCTTACCGCCCGCCCGCAGATCGTACAGTGCTTCCATAGTAGCTATATCAGTCTGCATTTGAAGTGCACTTTTAACCTGCATAAATTTGCCCAGGTCAACTGAATAGGCTACAAACCCCAGTATAGTTACAATTATGAAGGCAACGATAACTATAAACACGCCATCTTCGCCGGACTCTTTTAGTCTAAAAGACAGAAATTGCATATATCCCTCCAAACCAATTGCTTAAATTTTTAATCAGGGCCAGCTCAGGTTTGTATTTAACTGTAACCTCTGCTGTTACAAGCCCCCCCTGCTGTTTTGCCAGATCTTCTACTGCCTTATTCCCCGGTACAATTACATCCCGGCTTACTACCGGTATACCCCCACTTTTTATTCCAATCTGCCTTTGCTGAGTCCGCCTGCCATTTCCAGCCATAACCCCCAGTCTGGTAACTGCACCAGGAGTAGATAACGAAGAGGCCATCACAACTTTGTTGTATAGCGGGTCATACCTCCAGAACACTACCCGCACACCCAAATCTCCGGCTTCCGGTACTGACCACTGTGATGTTTCATTAAGTCCAACCTTAAGACAACTTTGACTCTGCGGCTTTTTGTAACAGCGCTGGTAGATATTTCTGGCTAAATCGAAACTTATCTGGCGCGCAAGATACACCTGCCCCAGATAGCGGCTGGCCTCAAGTGCAAAGAAAATAATAAAAAGAAGAAACGGGACAGTGATCGCAAGCTCAAGCAGTACAGAGCCCTGTTGACCCCCTGCTTGTGGTGATCGTGTTGTCCTGGTGGCAGCCGAAAACATAAACCCCTAACAATAGTGATAAAAACCACTACTTTCAGCTACCGGACACCTTGTACGGGAATTACTCGAAACCCCTCAGTCGATTGCAGCAATTATTGTGCCAATCGCAGCAGCAAACGCATTTATTAAGGGAACTATAGCCCGCTAATACGGCGCATTTTTGAAAGGCAATCAAACTTTAGCCGACTGCTCAGCAAACGCAGGGGGTTTCTCCGCCCCTTGATTAAAACTGATACTTTCCTACCGGGAACCAAAACAGTCAATTTGGTTCCTTAATGCTAATTTTTCTTGAATTTTTAATAAAATCAGTGTATCGCCACTAATACAGGCTAAAGTATATGCCATTAATATAGTTAGGAGTATTAAGAGATGGGACAGGAAGCAAGAGACCTTAACCGCGACAGTCAAAACAGCTCAACAGCTGCAGAGATAAAACAGTTTCCGGAAAAGGGAGGTGTCAACACAGGACTTATTATTGCCCGTGCCAAAGCAATTATTACTGACCCGGCCGGAACGTGGCCGAAAATTGCTGAAGCACCTGAAAGCACCGCCTCAATATTTAAAAATTATATCCTGGTTATGGCAGCCATTCCGCCAGTCTGCATGTTTATCGGCTCAGGGCTCTTTGGTTCAATGAGTACCGGCGCTGCCCTTACAATGGCAATAGTGCAGTACGTAATGTCACTGGCTGTTATGTTTGTCGGGTCATATGTAATTCAGTTTCTTTCGCCTAAGTTTGAAGGCTCAGGCGATCAGACCCAGGCTCTTAAATTACTGGCTTATTCGTATACACCTGCGTATCTGGCCGGTGTTTTGAATATTATTCCGGTTCTTTCAATTATCGGAGCACTGATATCGCTGTACGGCATTTATCTTTTTGCTGTTGGCGCTAATCCTGTTCTGGGAATCCCACAGGAGAGAAAAGTCGGGTTTACTGTTGCTTCGGTAGTTTGCATTCTGGTTATGAGTCTAATACTCGGAATGATTGCCGGAGCGCTGTTTGTAAGCTCAATGGTCACCCGCGGTATGATGATGGGCTAACGCGGATAGACTCAGCCCGAAAGTAAGAGCATTTTTAGCAGGTCAACGTCTGGATGGCCAATGGTACTTCCTTATTCTAAGCTTAAGACATTTTATGATCACTTCGGCAAAAAACAGGATAAGCAGGGCTTTTATGAAGATCCGGCGTTGGAGCAGCTTGTATCTTTTTCGGAATTTAAAGAGGCCCACTCAGTTTTTGAGTTTGGCTGTGGGACCGGCAGGTTTGCACAAAGGTTATTAGAGTGTGAGCTTCCGGCAGATGCTACATATTATGGGATCGACCTGAGTACTGTCATGGTAAGTCTCGCCAGAAAAAAACTGGCCCATTATTCAGGCCGAGCCAGAATTGAGCAGTCAGAGGGAGAGATTCAATTTCCACTGGAAGATCATTCAGTAGAGCGGGTCGTATCAACTTATGTACTTGATTTACTGTCAAATCAGGACATCCAAAAATTTCTAGCGGAAGCCCACAGAGTGCTTAAAAAAGACGGCAAACTTTGTCTTGCAAGTCTTACTCATGGACGGTCACTTTTTTCCAAGCTGGTTTCTACCAGCTGGTCAGTCGTATCATTTATTTACCCCAGTCTGGTAGGCGGCTGCCGTCCACTATTGCTGACTGAGCACTTTGATCATTCCTTATGGAAGATTTTACAGCACACTGTCGTATCACCTTATGGGATTCCATCGGAAATTATTGTTGCCGTTCCTAAGTACAGCTAATATCGAATATTTTAAGCGTACCCCCTTCTCCAGAAGGGTTAAATAACTAACTGTGGAAAGTAGCAGGCGGGGGCTGTCAGGAGGGAATCAA
>RFHI01000145.1 GCA_003696425.1 Candidatus Dadabacteria bacterium
ATAAAAACATAATTCAGATATGCCGGAAGCTTAATAAAAAAATCTCTTTTAATTATATTGTTCAGCACAGTAGCGTTAAACTCAACACCGCGATAAGCCCTGTCAACAGCAACAGGTCTTAAATCTAACAGACCAGGCGCCCAGACCCCAACAAAGACCCAGGAATCTTTATATTGCAGCGGGTCAACTATCGGCTTACGCCCCTGTTCCAGCGCTATCTCACTGTTAATTATATTAACTATATTATCGGTATGAAAAGTTTTAGCGCCGCCGTAAAATTTAACCGTCAAATTACCACTGGCATCAACAAACCTGGCAATTTTCTTTTGCCAGCCTGAGCCGGCTGAAGTTGCATAAAGAGCAAACGGGAGTGTGCCGACCGGAATATTTTGAAGAAAACCTCCGGGCCTGTAGTGCCGGAAAATTCCATCACTATCCGGTGCTGCCGTTACACTGCCAAAGTAACGGGTGTTTTTTAATAGTGGTTTAACCGGCAGTACTGCCGAATTGTAATGCGGCGCTTTAATTTTTTCTAAGAGCTCACTAAGTTCGCTACTCTGATTGACTGAAGTGGCAGCTTTAAGCAGCTTAAGTTTTTCAGTATCAGGCTTATTATCGCTACGGCTTAAAGCCAGAGCATGCACAACCGGAATTTTAGCAGCGCTGGCTCTTGCGAACTCGTTATCATCATCAGCGCCATAAACTGACGGTTCTGTATACAAAATATCAAAGGCAACTGCCCTGGCACCAGCGCGCTCAAGAAATTTTATAACCGGTACATAGAGTGCTCGCGGAAACGGCCAGCGGATTGATTCATGTTTATTAAAGTAATCAAGCGACTGCTGATCTATTATGATAATCTTAATATCGGGATCGTGGTACGTCTCTCTGGCAACAAAGCGCACACGTCTATCCCAGGTATGGTTCTCATAGCTTGATAAGAATCCGCTTTTAAGAGAGAAAATGCCCAACAGCGCGGCAAAAATCGTGATAATAAAAAATCCGGTTATTTTCTTCTTTGAGGCACTCATAGTTTTAATTATCTTACCGTCTTGCGGCCTGCCCTCCAACTCACTAATCGTATTTGACTAAAAGACTACTATACCGCTAAAAAGAACTCATGAAAGAGGAGAATAAAGTCACATTTAAGCGTCTGCTTGGCCTGCTTAAGCCGCACACCGGCAGGTTATTAGCCGGACTTGTGGCACTTGTGCTGGCCAGCTCGATTAATCTGCTTTTCCCCGAAATAATCCGGCGGGTTTTAAATTCGGACGGCATTCACTATCTCTATTCACATCCCTGGCAGATTGCAGCACTCTTGATCGCTCTGTTTGCCCTTCAGTCTCTCTGTTTCTATGCCCGCTCCTATATTTTCAGTTCTATCGGGCAGCGGATTACTAAAAATCTCAGAACAGAACTCTATGACGCTATTATCAGGCAACAGATTGCATTTTTTGACAGCCGTCGTACAGGTGATCTGATCTCACGGCTCAGCTCGGATACAGTTTTAATTCAGGACGCCATAAGTATAAGGCTCTCTGTTTTCATCCGTTACGGGTTTCAGGTCGTAGTTGGCACGATCCTGATGGCGATGCTTTCTATTAAGCTTACTCTGGGCCTGATCCTGGCTTTGCCTGTGATTGTAGGGATCTCAGTCGTGCTCGGTAAAAAACTGCGCTCTATTACCCGCACACAGCAGAAACGTCTTGGAAAAGCAACTACCATTGCGGAAGAAACTTTTCAGGGAGTGCGTATTGTCAAAGCGTTCGGACGGGAGCGCGACGAAAGCCTGCGCTACGGCTCTGCAGCAGAAGCAGTCTTACAAACCGGCTTAAGCAGGGCACGGGTAGCTGCGTTTTTTGCTTCGTTTGTAAGCTTTCTTATGAATGCTGCGATTGTACTGGTCATGATTTACGGTGTGGTGCTTATTTCCAGCGGCGAGCTTGAGCTCGGCGATCTGACAGCCTTTCTCCTTTACGGCTTAATCGTAGCAATTTCTTTTTCGTTTATATCAGCCGGCTACAGTGAGTTTATGCAGGCCCTTGGAGCTCTTGAGCGGGTCTTTGAGATTATCGATACAAAACCATCGAAAGAATTCAGCCCGGGAGTGAAGAAACTATCTGAGCCTTTAAGAGGTGAAGTTGTTTTAGATAAGGTATGCTTTGCCTATCCGTCCAGACCTGAAGTCAGAGTATTACATGAGGTAAGTTTTGAGATTGCGGCCGGCCGCTCTACGGCGCTGGTTGGCCCATCCGGCTCTGGTAAGAGTACCATAATAAATCTCATACTTCGTTTTTATGAGCCTGATTCAGGCGTGATCACTTTTGATGGGATTAATATTAGCGAACTCGATGTTGCTGCTCTTCGCGCTGCAATTGCAATTGTACCGCAGGATCCCCAGTTATTTGCTCTCTCAGTAGCTGATAATCTTCGTTACGGGAACCCATCGGCTACACTTGATGAACTGCGCGAAGCTGCTGAGCGTGCCCGTATACTTGATTTTATCGAAACTCTGCCGGACGGCTTTGAGACCAATGTAGGTGATCGCGGGTTGCAGCTTAGCGCCGGACAGAAACAGCGCATAGCGATCGCACGGGCAATGCTTCGCGATCCGAGGCTGTTAATTCTGGATGAGGCCACCTCAGCGCTGGACAGTGAGAATGAGTTTCTGGTGCAGCAGGCGCTTAGTGAACTGTTAAAGGGCAGGACAGCGCTTATTATTGCCCACAGACTGGCAACCATAAAAAATGCCGATGCTGTGGTTGTACTTGAGCACGGCCGTGTTATTCAGCGCGGCACGCATGCCTCGCTGGCCACTGAAAGCGGTCTGTATAAAACGCTGGTGGAGCATCAGAATTTGCTAAGCTCATGAATTTATACGTATTCCTGCAGCTGGTTTTTAAAGCTGATACTTATACTGCCGGCAAAGCAGGCAAGCTAATAGCTCTTGAAAATATAAATTAAATCGGTATGATAGCAAAACATAAGGGAGGCCCTGATAGTTCATCAGTGTACGGTTCCTTGTAAGTCTTCTGGTGGTATATGTTTTATTATTAGTGTGTTATTCAGATAGATTATCTTAATGAACGATCCTGTATCTAAATCCCCTGTAGCAATCCTGATGGGCTCTGCCTCTGATCATGATGTTATGCAGCATGCCCGTGAGACTCTGCGTCAGTTTGGAATTGATCCGATCTACCGGGTTGCCTCTGCTCACAGGACACCGGGGCTTGTAGCCAAACTCGCTGGTAATTCCGAAGATTATGGTATTAAAATTTTTATTGCCGGAGCCGGTGGGGCTGCTCACCTGGCCGGAGTCATTGCTGCGCATACAGTCTGTCCGGTAATTGGAGTGCCGATAACCAGTGCGCTTGATGGTCTTGATTCGTTACTTTCGACTGTTCAGATGCCGGGCGGAATTCCGGTTGCAACAGTGGCTATAGGTAAAGCCGGAGCTAAAAATGCTGCACTGTTGGCGGTTGAAATGCTGGCGATAAATGATTCTGAGCTTAGAAATAAACTCTTAAACTTCAGAAAAGAACAGGAAGAAAAGATTATAAACACTTCGTTACCAGAATAGTTAAAGGAATAGATCTGATGTCTTTTCAGGTTCTGATTATTGATGATGACATAGGGTTTAAAAAACTCCTGGAACGTAAGCTAAGATCCTTCATTAAGGACATGGAAGTAACTTCGTTTGAAGATCTGGCCAGCGCACGTGAGTACTTAACAGGCTGCGACGTGCGAAATTTTTCACTTGTCATTCTCGACCAGCACCTTCCGGACGGCAAGGGTTTGGACTTCCTGGCTGAAGGCTGGTTTGAAAATCTCGCGGTTTTATCGGTCAGCTCGGATGATGCGCCTGAAATTCCCGGCCAGTCGCTTATGGCCGGTGCCACCTTTTTTCTTAACAAGTCCCAGATCTCAGAGCCGCTTTTTGAACCGCTGATTAAAGGAATTGTAGAGAGGAACCGGCTGCAGCATCAGGTTGATCAGTTAAAAATTGATAATGCCATTATGGAGACGGTTAAGACTCTGGTAGGTACGTTGCGGCATGAGATTAACAATCCCCTCGGTGCGGTTCTCGGTGCAGCCTATATCTTAAATACCAGTGAGAACGCATCCAAGGAGCAAAAAGAGGCTGCCCAGCTGGTTGAATCAAGTGGGAAGCGCATTAAGCATGTTCTTGACGAACTCTGTAAGGCTATGCAGCTTGAGCCGGTTAAAAAAGCCGATCAGACTGTTTTTCATATACCTGGCGACGCACCCTGGCAGGAGAGCACTTCCAAAAAGAAAGAGGAGGATTAAAGATGGTTGCAGAAGGCAAAAAAGCGCCCTCTTTTACTTTACCTGATAAGGATGGGAGCAAATACCGTCTGGCTTCCAGTGAAGCTGACTATACGGTACTTTTCTTTTATCCGAAGGACAACACTCCGGGCTGTACCATTGAGGCTAAAGAGTTCAGTAAGGATATAAACAAATTTAAGAAATTAAATGTTGAGGTGGTTGGAGTGTCGGGTGGAGACGTTGATTCAAAAGTCAAATTTGCTAAAAAGCATAAGCTAAAAACCCGTCTTTTAGCTGATAAAGATTTTAAGGTTTCACAAAAATACGGTTTCTACGGTAAAAAGTCCTTTATGGGAAAGACCTTTAACGGTATTAAGCGCTCAACTGTAATTCTGGATAAAAACAGAAAGGTGATAAAAGTCTTTGATCGCGTAAAACCGCGCGGTCACTCAAAAGAGGTATTAGAGTTTATAAGATCGCTTACTTCACAGTGAGCGGCATAAGGCCAACCTGCTGCGCGCGCTTTATAGCCTTCGCGACTTTACGCTGGTTATATGCACTAAGACCTGTTACTTTACGCGAGAGAATTTTCCCGCTTTCACTTACAAAACGCGACAGCATGGCGACATCGGTATAATTAATTGTTTTATCGGGCTCTGCCAAAAAGGGATCAATTTTTTTATGGCGGCGAAACAGCTGCATACGCTGAATTGGCGGAAGATGTTCACGCACGCGTTTTCCTGAGATTTTATTCTTACCCTGGCCGGTTGAACCTGTTTTGCCGCGATCTTCAGCAACTTTCATCGGTCGACCGTTCACAACCTTTTCGTTTAACTCTTCAATAGCACGGGCAGCATCCTCTTCGTTTTGCATTTCCACAAAGGCAAAACCGCGAGAGCGTTTTGTTTCACGTTCAGTTGCTATTACAACACTCTCACATGGACCGATAGCTTCAAACATTTCGCGAAGAGTGTCGGTATCGATATTAAAATCCAAATTACTTATAAATAATTTCTTACCCATCAGCTTTTACTTAAATCTAAAATAATTTATTAAAATCGCTGCAAGTTTTAGTACCAGGGTTTTACCGGTTTCAAAAGCAGCAAAACCACCTGACCCCCAGCGTGAAACGATTTTCAAGGGACCTGCAGATTGCGATAAGCTACAGAAATTAAAAGATATTGTCAAATACGCTGAGACTCCGATAGAGCAGCCTGGTACAGACCCAAAAGCTGAGCATATGAAAAGGCAGGCGGCAAAAAAACTCTTACAGAGAACCTTAAAACCTGTTTAAATCTTAATTAGTTATAACTCTAAAAACCCTGCTAACCTGGTACAAAACAGTTACCGCCCTATTAAACCGTATCGACATGTACCGCTATCTTCTTAAGTTCCAGTCTCGTTTAATTTTCAGAGGGGGCTGTTTAAACAGGTAAAACAAAGGTACCTTTTAACTCCTGTAT
>RFHI01000146.1 GCA_003696425.1 Candidatus Dadabacteria bacterium
ATAAACAAGCCTGTGACAGCTGTACAAAAATCTTTTTAACGCTGCCGGTATACGAGCAGCCAGCATAGTGGCAGGATATGTAAGATATCCCCCAAACAGTTCATCACCCCCATCGCCACTAATTACCACTTTTATATATTTTGATGTTTCACGACTTAACAGATAAACCGCAAGAGAGGATGAATCTGCAGTTGGTTCATCTGCGTGCCAGACCAGTTTTTCAATTAGCTCTGTAAGATCTTCTTTTTCAATTTCGATCTTTACTGGCTGAACTCTAAAACCGAGCCGCCCGGCTACATAACTTGCGTTTTGCGCCTCACTAAAGCCCCTCTCATGAAAATCAGCAACAAAACAGGTGATATCATGGCCAGCTTCTGATAGTGCAATTGCAACAGCTGTTGAATCTACTCCACCCGATAGATATAAACCAAGCGACACATCACTTACCGTTCGTCTGTTTACAGCAGCACTTAAAACGTCATCAAAACAGAGATTACTGGCTAATTGATTAGCATCATCTATATACGAATTGACCGATAAGCTCCCTTCTTTTATTTTAAGAAAATGGCCGGGCGGCACTTTTCTTATCTGCTCAATAAAACTCCTCTCTCCCGGGACATAATTCAGCGATAAAAAATCGTAAAAGGCTTTGCGATCCAGCCTGGGAGTAACCCCACAGCTTTTTAAAATGGAATGAACAGCTTTTAACTCCGAAGCAAAAGCAACCCCCTGGGAGATACTGCTATAGTACAGTGGCTTTTCCCCCATGCGGTCACGTACCAGGTACATACTGGCCTCACGCAAATCATACAAGGCAAAGGCAAACTGTCCGTTTAATAGCGAAAAAGCCCGCGGGCCGTACTCAAGGTAAGCTGCAAGAATTACCTCCGTATCACTGGCGGTATTAAAGGTCCGTCCCAGTCCAGTTAGATCTTTTCTTAACTCACGGTAATTAAAGATCTCCCCATTAAAAACTATAAGCACCTGCCCGCACCCGGAAGACATCGGCTGAGCGCCACCACTTATATCAATTATACTTAGCCGTGCGTGCGCAAATGTAACATGATGACAATGCCGATACCCTAGGTCGTCGGGACCTCTGTGAGAAATTAACTTAATGGCTTGAAGTAAGGCCTCTCTTTTTTCAGCCTTATCGTATCTGTATATTCCTGCTATGCCACACATTTATATCACAAAACATTAATCTTAGCTTTCAGATGCCAGGCTGCCGGTAATCAATAGTAATCGTTGTTAAGTAATCACTCTGTCGGTCCTAAAACTTCGCGTACAGCATAAATGCGCTTGCCACTGGTTCTTACATATATCCTTGAGAGAAGCTCGGCGAGAATTCCTGCTACTAGAAACTGGACGCCAACAATCATCAGAAATATTGAAAAAAGTAAAAGCGCTCCGTGATCAAGAACCCGATTGATATACCCGAGTGCCCACAACACCATAAGGACCGATGATATTAAGCTGCCCACACCAAAAAATATAAAAAACAACTTTCCGAATGCTCTAATTGGGCGGGTAAGATAGTTTATGAAAAAATCCAGAAACGCAATGTCCTGAAAAACGCCAAAAGCTCTTCCCAGTCCATATTTCGACTGACCTTTAGTTCGTTCTTTAACTGAGATAGGAATTTCAGTAATCCTGGCCCCTGCCATATATGCTAGCGCAGGTAAAAATCGGTGTAGTTCGCCAAAGAGATCAAGGCGTCTTACCAGATCACCCCGGTAAGCCTTATAGGTAGAGCCGAAGTCACGCACATTTATACCGCTTATCTTCCTCATAAGCAGATTAGCCAGATAAGAGGGAATCTTTCTAAATATAAGGTTATCACGTCTCACCTCCCTCCAGCCGTTTACCAGATCATAGCCTTTATCTATCTCAGCAATAAAACGTGGAATTTCTTCAGGCTGATGCTGCAGGTCACCATCCATGGTAATAACAACATCCCCCCTGGCATGATCGATCCCGGCAGCAAGTGCAGCGGTCTGCCCGTAATTTCTTGCCAGTTCAATGACTATGATGACATCTGGATGTGCACTAAAGCAGCGTCTTAAGATCTTACCGGTACTATCACTACTGCCATCATTTACGGCTACAATTTCATACGAACGCTTCAAACCCGCAAGAACAGCTATTATCCTTTCAATTAATTCTTCAACAACCGCCTCTTCATTAAAAAACGGTATAACCACCGAAATATCAGGCTTCATTCTCTTGACTTATAATTTCTTTCAGCTCAGTTAAAATTTCTTCAGGCCAGTAAAGCACAGTGGCCCCACTTAAAAAATTCGAAATCCTCTCAATTCTCTTCCTTTTTTCTTCTTCAATCTGTTCCAATTTATCACTCTCAGATTCGACAACAGGCTCTGCAGATTGCGAATCTACGAACTGCTCGTCAGAGGCCGGCAAATCAGGAAGCCTATTGTGAATCAGCTCTTTAATAAGCTCCAGTTCAAGATTAAGTCCTGGATTGTGATTGTTCTCAAGGGCGTTAGCAATCATACTAGCAGCTCTTTGATAATTTCCATCTAAATATTCCAGGATAGCAAATTGCTCCATAACAAATGGGCTTCTTTGGCGCGGCTCCAATGCAGCTAGAAGGCTTTTTGAGCGGGTAATTTGATTGGTAGCAACCAGAAGTTTCAGATAATTTTCCAGTTGCAGCTGTCCACTATCTAAAACATAAGCAAGCTCCGAGTAACAACGGGCTTCCTCCTCAAATCCCAACTTAAAATTAAGCGCAGCTAGACTCTCCGAAAAACTTGCAGCCCTTTTAAAGTCTTTATCATCAAGCGCCTTAATCAAACTTTGCCGGTAAATCTTAAGAGCTCTGTTATAGTCCCCAGAACTTACATAAACATGGGCCAGTCCTGCCCAAAAAATCAGTTCATCAGGATCATGCCCCAGCAGCTTCTGATAATTACTAATAGATTCCTGATATTGCCCGACCCGATCTAGAACTACTGCCAGATTCAGCCTGATATTGTCGGCTTCAGGAAATAAGTACAAAGCTTGTCTGAACTTAAGTTCTGCATCAACATAGCGGCCCTTACTATAATAATGTAGCCCCTCTCTGGCGAGGGTTACCCCCAACACCTCTTTTTTTGACACAAAAGGGCTTCGATGTTGAACTTTATCTGCATCTGCCGTGATATAACATCCTGAGAAGGCCATGATCAGTACCATGATCAGAGGCGTACGAAACATAACTCCTGTGGTCAATGTAAAATGGTCTTTCATCCGCACTTAAATACTCATCCGCTTAAACAGCTTTTCTGGAATATGCCTTATTATTAACATAATATAGCGCCAGAACCAGGGCAGATAAACAATATCTTTTTTCTTCCTGACAGCTTTTACTATACCTGCGGCCACCACCTCGGGCTTACTCCATAGTAGCCCTTTTTTGAAATCAGCTGTCATGGGAGTATCCACAAAACCGGGCTTAACTGTCAGTACATGCACCCCGCTTGTACTTAACCTGTTACGAAGTCCCTGCAGAAAAATATTTAACCCGCCCTTGGCGCTGCCATAAATATAATTGCTCTTACGGCCCCTATCGCCTGCTACGGATGATATCACCGCAATTGTGCCACTGGCATTTTTCTCCATTAAATTGGAGAGAAGCGTCAGCAGGGAAACTACACTGGTGAAATTGGTATCTATTATTTTTCTTGCCTTCTTAAAACTGCGCTGCGCCTGCAATTGATCTCCCAGCAGACCGTAAGCAACTAAAGCCAGGTCGAGGCTTTCGGCTTTTGAGATAATATCTTCAACCAGCCCATGATGGGCATCCGTGTTTAAGAAATCAATGCTGAAAATTTCTACTTTAGATGCCCCTCTGGCACGTAAATCAGCAGCAACCGTTTCAAGACGCTCTTCATTTCTGGCCACCAGATAAAGTTCATGACCGTCAGCTGCATAAAGTCTTGCCACCTCAATTGCAATAGCTGAACATGCTCCAAAAACTGCCACCTTCACTTATCTTTCTCCTGTAACCCGCCGCCAGAAACTTGAACTGAACTTAGGATCTTTATATTCCATAAACTCCTGCCAGCTCGGATAACAATCTTTAAAACTTCTCTCTGACATAACTGCATCCTTAGCCGGGTAGAGCGCTCCACCACGACTGCACACTAACTCCTCAAGCTCTCTGAGTAACTTTAACGTGGAAGCTCCCCGGTTTGGAAAGTCCATACAGAGCGTTATTCCCGGTCGGGGAAAGGACAACATTCCCGGAGACTTAATATCTCCAAACTCCTTAATAACTGCTAAAAAAGAGGCCTGTCCTGAGGCAGCCGTAATTTGTAATATCCTCTCAATTACATCCCGCGAGCAAACAGATTGAAACTGCATGAATCCAGAACGCCCGTAAATCCTATTCCAGCGAGCAACTGCATCAAGCGGGTAAAAGAAAGTATCATAGGGCACAATTTTTGTAACAGAGTCCCTTAGCTGTTTCCTAAAATACAGCGCATTGAATGCTCCAACCGTGTACCTGTTAAGCATCCACTCCGGCATATCAAACGGTACAGCCGGTAATGTTTTTTCATAAACCTTTAGGCCCTTGCCCTCTGCGGCACTGGCATGATTACCCCGCATAAATATTCCGCGACCAAACCCTGCCCCCTGCTTTAAACAATCAATCCAGGCAACTGTATACTGGTAATCCTGATTAGAGCTATCAGAAATTTCAAAAAACTCACTTAACGAATTGAACTTAATTGATTCCATCCTGATACAACTGTCCTCAATCGGTATTAGTTGCAGCTCAACCCACAAGATAAAACCAGTAAGCCCGAGACCCGCTATAGTTGCACGAAACAGATCTATTTCCTTTTCTGGTGAGCACTCATAAACATTTTTGTCCGAGCGAAGTAACGCAAAACGCTTAATATGAGAACCAAAGGTGCCATGCCTGTGATGATTTTTACCATGCACATCATTGGCCACCGCCCCACCCAGCGACACGAAACGCGTCCCTGGAGTTACCGGCAAAAACCATCCAGCCGGCACTACGACCCTTAAAAGCTCTTCAAGTGTAAGGCCAGCCTCAGCGCGTATAATCCCCTGATGCCGATCAAACTCAATAATACGATCAATCGAGCCACTTACAAGCAATGCGCCGCCATCATTAAGGCATACATCCCCATAACTTCTGCCTTGTCCGTACGGGAGCACACTATTTTCACTGCTTATTACAGTGTAAACCTGATCTCTCCAACTGAGCTTATATGCCGTCTGCTGAGCGTGCGGATATCTGCCCCAACAGCTAAATTCACTCATAAAGCTAGGTCGCCAAAAACATTACCAGAAACATTAACCCTGCCACCAGATAACTTACCCGATCCAGCAGAGCATACACTACTGGATCGTCGTTCAGCTTCCCATGTTCGGCAATTAGCCATATTCTGCTTACCCAGTAAAGCAGCAGTGGACAGATTAACCACAGCACTTCCGGCAGGGTATAAAGATTTTGTACATCACCACCGTGAACATACATGGCAATAACCAGAACCGATATATATCCGGCAGAAACACCAAACCTGCCAATTAAATTAATATCGGCGCTGTCATATCCACGACCGGTAATTTTGTCGGAGTCACTTCCATCTAACATCTTCAGCTCGGCATAACGTTTTACACATGCAAGGCTCAAAAAGAGAAACATTGAGAACACAACCAGCCAGTGTGAAACCGGAACAGTAGTTGCCGCACCTCCTGCAATTATCCTGATCGTATAAAGAAGTGCTAATACAATAACATCAACCAGCACAATTTTTTTAAGCCATACTGAGTAACTAACAGTAGCGAGAAAATAAAGCACAACCAGTAAGAGAAACTTATCGGGCAAAAGCCAGCTAAGCATCCCTGCAAAAATCAAAAGTAAGGGAACAAGCAAAAAAGCAACTTTCAGTGGCATTTCGCCACTTGCTATTGGCCTGAATTTCTTTGACCTGTGCTGCCGATCAGCATCAAGGTCAAGTATGTCATTTATTATATATCCGGCAGAGGCGCATAAACTGAAAGCAAAAAAACCATAAAATGCCTGCAATACTAAATCCACTTCCTTGAGACGATGAGCAAGCATAAGTGGCACAAAAAGCAGCACATTTTTTGACCACTGATGAACTCTTAATGTACGCAGCAGAACACGCAATCTGTTAATATCCCTTTTAAAAATCCGATCGGCTACGATATCTTCTACACCGTTTAGCGGATTTTTGCCAGACACAACTACCCAGGCACTTGCGGCTGAGCGCCATACCGGAATATCTGCTTTTGAATCCCCGACATACACATACCTGCCTGCTCCGAATTCATTGCTAAGCAGCACTCGTTTATTTTCTCCCTTCAAGTTATTCTCAGCAGTAGTGCCATAAACTGCATCAAATATACCGAGATGACGTGCAACATCTGTTGCCAGACGCTCTTCAGATGCAGTCACAAGCACAAGCCTGTTTCCTCTCTCTTTACAAACTTTTAATTCAGCCAGAAGCTCATGATTATAGGGCAAGCTGTCAACCCCGATACTTATCCGATCTGCAAGCTGTTTTTTAAGAAAGCTTCGACCTCTTAAGATCCAAAAAGGTAAAAAGCAGAGCAGCAACGGTTTTTCTTTAATCAGCTTTGCCAGCGATTCATATAAGAGATCTGTATGAATCAGTGTTCCGTCCAGATCTACGCAAATAGTGCTCTTCTCAGACATACGGAACACCGGTCACATTTTAACCCGCCGGAGGGAAATAACTGATCAGCTCTATCCAAACAGGTTATATTTAATGATTGCATAAATGGCCCTAAAACCGTCTTTCCAGCCGATTTTCTTACCTTCTTCGTATGTACGGCCGTAATATGATATTCCAACTTCATAAATACGATATTTACCGCGTGCTATTTTCGCTGTTATCTCCGGCTCAAAGCCAAACCGGTCTTCCTTTATTTCGATCGACTGAATTATCTCCCGCCGGAACATCTTGTAACAGGTCTCCATATCAGTGAGGTTAATGTTAGTAAACATATTGGAGATCAGGGTTAAGAAACGGTTTCCTACCATATGCCAGAAATAAACAACCCGGTGAGGCCCGCCTCCCATAAAGCGCGAACCAAAAACAACATCAGCCTTATCCTCCAGAATAGGTTCAAGTAAGATCGGGTACTCACGCGGATCATACTCAAGGTCTGCATCCTGGATTACGACCACATCTCCAGTTGCCTCTTTAATTCCGGTTCTTAATGCTGCTCCCTTACCCCTGTTAACATCATGATAAATTACTTTATCAACAACAGGCTCAATCTTTTCCTTCAGTACATCACGCGTCCCATCTGTTGAACAGTCATCAACAACGATTATTTCCAGATCTTTTACCGGTGAGTTTTTAACGGCATCAATTAACTTCTCAATAGTTGCCTGCTCATTATAACAGGGAATTATAACTGAGAGCTTCATGTTCTTAGATCCTTAATATGCATAAAAAACCACTAACGGACGTATATCAATTGATTAGATCTTCTGCAATGGAAGTGTTCAGCAAGCCCCTTCCCCTTTCTCAACAATAGTAAGATCTTGTTCTTTCAGGAAGAACGATAAAGTTGCTATTTCGATGCATAGGTATTTCTGCCCCTCTACTGCCACCTCCTTAAAATCCTAGATTAGTCAAGAACAGCAGAACATGCATCTTGGTCACTAGCTCCGGAAACACTGACGTTTTGCCAGGGAACTTCAACCCGGGGTGGAAACGCGAGAGTCCAATCTTCATGCTCCAGGCCCAGATTTGGATTATGGTAAGGATCTGTTAGCAGCCCTTCGTTCCATTTCTGTTTCATAACAACGACCTCTCTCTCGAACCTGTTGAATTTATCTCTGGTATCCTCAGCTCCACGACTAGCTGATTCATGATGATAATGTACCACATACGGGATATATACATTACGGTATCCAGCTGACCTTAGCTTAAGACACAAGTCAACATCATTAAAGGCAACTGCCAGATCTTCGCTAAAGCCATTTACCTGTTCAAATTTTGTCCTGGCTACAAGCAGACAGGCTGCAGAAACTGCGCTAGTCGAGCGAAGCAGCCGCATTCGCCCCAGGTAACCCCCGGATTCACCAGGATATCCCCGTCCTGGATGACCAGCCACACCACCAATTCCAGTAACCACTCCGGCATGCTGGATTTTTCCATCAGGATAAAGCAACTTGCAGCCAACAGCTGCCACATCAGCCCGTACAGCATGCGCAACCAGCGTAGAGAGCCAGCCATCCTGAATAATTTCAATATCATCATTAAGAAAAAGCAGTAGATCACCTGAAGCCCTTTTTGCTGCCTCGTTATTCAGTACTGAATAGTTAAAGTCTCGGGAATCTCTTAGTATAATGATTTTTTCATTTTTTTCGAATTCGTGCAGCATCTTTAATGTCTCTGAGTGTGTACTGCCATTATCAACAATCAATATTTCATATTCATCATACGATGTATTTTTAAAAATGCTGCCGACACACTGTGAAAGCAGATTCGGATTATCCCTGGTAGGAATTATTATACTGACAAGTGGGCGCTTTTCCGGTGGGGGCCAGCAAATTTTAAGATATCCGCTTAATAAATCACGCTCAACAGCTGCCTTTATACCCCTTCGTTTGAGGGCTGCGCTTACTGCACCCTTCTGCGCCTTAAAAATATATGGTTTTGCTTCCTGTGATAAAGCAGTAGAGTCTCCAAAGCTGCGCCAGTGATACAAAACATGCGGGATATGAATAATTTCCTCATCTCTTAACTTTTCAGCAGCCCGAAGAGCGAGATCCCAGTCCTGAGCACCATCGTAAACTTTTCTCAGTCCGCCAAGAGATTTTAAAAACTCTGCATGATAGCAGGCCAAATGGCAGATATAGTTTTGAGATAGCAAAAGATCCGGATCCCAGTCGCTTTTAAAATGCGGGCAGTAACGCTCTCCTTTAGCGTCTATCTTATCTTCATCAGTGTATATCAGCTTTGCCCGGGGGTTATCATTCAGGCAGCAAGTCAACATATAAAGAGCATGCGGTGCTAACATGTCGTCATGATCCATAAAAACTACATACTGGCCACTGCTTTTATTAATTCCTGTATTGGTAGCCTCGGAAATACCGCTATTCGTTTTATGTGTTAATATTCTTATACGACTGTCACTGACTGAGAGCTTTTTAAGTGCTGCCAGGGTCTCTTGAGAAGTTGATCCATCATCAATCAGAATTAGCTCCCAATTCTCGTATATTTGTGCAGTAACACTTTCTACAGCCTGCCTTAAAAATTCTGGCGCAGTGTTCCATACTGGAGTTACAACAGAAAAAAACGGCTTAAACGATAAGAGTTCAATGTGCTGGTTTATAAGCTTAAGATCATTCTCTGAGAGGGTATTATAAAGTTTAATCCAGTCAGCATACTTTTGATCAATTTTATTAGGGAATATTTTAACTTTAAGGGCTGCTATTCCACCTGACGAGAGCAAGTTTGTCAACTTTTTAAGCTTAACCCATACAAGCTCCGGTTTCAAAAGCACCGCGGACAGCTGTTTTACAAGATATGACAATAAACTTTTGCTCATTTATTCAAGGTTACTTGACTTCAAACTATATTGAATTTAGCTTAATAATACAAATATTTACATAAGCATTAAAGCGATCCGTATGAAAAAAACTAATGAAAAGAGAAGCGCATAAACCGATTGTGTCAATAATTGTGAGAACAGTTAATCGGCCAGCTTACCTGCGGGAAGCTCTGGCAAGTATCCGCAGACAGGATTATTCGCCTGTTGAGGCAGTCATTGTAAATGATGGCGGGCCATCTGTTGAAGACCTAGTGGCAGAAGAACTTGCAGATTTTAATTATAAGCTGATTGAAAACAAAAACAGCCTGGGGCGTGCTGTGGCTGGAAACATTGGTATTGACAACTCGGCTGGTGAGTTTATCGGATTTCTCGACGATGATGATATATTATACCCTTATCATGTAAGCACGCTGCTTGAAACTGCTCAGTCGACAGAGCACCAGGTCGTATATGCAGATGCTCTTAAAGCTGAGCATGAGCCTGATCCCAACTCTGAAATCGGATATAGCACCCGATCAATAAGCCTGGTTTACAGCTATGACTATTCAAGAAGAATTCTGTTGCAGGATAATTTTATACCGATTCAGTGCCTGCTCTTTCACAGATCACTACTTGACAGGGGAATACGATTTGACAGCAAACTGCATGCTCTGGAGGATTGGGATTTTTGGCTTCAGTTATCTGTACATACAGATTTTTACCACGTTAAAGAGATCACCTCTGAATTTCGCATCAGAACTGATAATACAAACACAACAACCAGTTTTGAACACGTTTGGGAAGAGGCCAGAAAATATGTCAAATCGAAGTGGCACTCTGAAAGAATCCGTTACGGAATAACTGCTGAAGGGATCTGGAGTTAATGACACAGGAAGCGCTGAGAAAAAACAGTAAAAATGATTACTCCAGTAGCGCTGAAAGCGAACGTCTTCGCGCGGACTTTAAATGGACCTCTGAGAAGCTTCGTGAAGTATTAAAAGCCCATTATAGTTTATTGGAAGAAAACGCGAAGCTTAAGGCACAGATGCCGGAATTTCATAGGCTGCAACGTTATGCTCCTGACAGACTTTCAACCCCACTTAAGCTTCTGTTTAAAGCTGCTATAGTATTTCTGGCTGAAGGACCACGCGGCATCTGGCAAAGCTATAAAAACCGCAAAAAATACCGCTCCGTTCAGCAGCTGCCTGATTTTGAGCCCTGGCCTGAAATTGAGGTGCTTACGCTGTCTTACAATTCAGAGCGATTTATTCCGGGCTACTTCAAGGCCTGGTCAGAGGTAAATTATCCACCGGAAAAACTCAGAATTCATATTTTGGACAATAACTCAGCAGATAATTCCCATAAACTTCTTAAGGAACAAAAGCAGCATTATTCTGATTTAAACATCAGCATTTATCAGAGCAAGAAAAATCTGGGCTTTGCAGGAGGCAATAACTATCTTCTTTTAAAGGTACTGCCACAGAGCACAGCAAAATTTGTTTTCCTTTTAAATATTGATACCGAAATTGATCGGGACTGCCTGAACAGGCTGGTCGGTGTTATGCAGCATGACCCGAACACTGGCATGGCAGAAGCAAGGCAGACGCCTCGTGAGCATCCGAAGTCATATGATCCTGAAACGCTTGAGACCAGTTGGTGTTCATGCGGTGGCGTGTTAATAAGACGAGCAGCGCTTGAGGCAACCGGCTTTTTTGATGATAGATTCTTTTTGTATGCAGAAGACGTTGATCTTAGCTGGAGAATGTGGCTTAAGGGCTGGAAGTGTAAAATCAATCCGGAGGCTACTTACCGTCATATTACAGAAACGCTTGATTCCAAAAAGGATCTCTCGACCCAGCTGTATTACAGTGTAAGAAACAGTTTCTTTATGCATTTTAAATATGATTCTCTTTTAGGCATTTTAAAACATATTCGTTTTGTGCGCGCAGTAATCAAAGCCGAGCAGAATCCTGATAGAAAAAAAATAATAGCCAGGGCTGCCCGTGACTATCTTAAGTTTTTACCTTCTTTATTGGTCAGCCACTTTACCACACTTCCGTTCAGAGCCCGGCGCCAGATAAAATTCAGCGGATTCGATTATGGTGAAAGAAGACAGTTTCGTGACACCCCAGACGGACGTACTTTTTTGGACACTTAACCGCCCTTTAAATCACGGTTGGCTTCCATATCAAACAGCATTGCAAATAAAATAGACTGAAAGGCCATAAAAGTACAGAACACAACTGTAAGTGCGTTTATTGATGGGATAATACCCGTTTCGGCCCATTTCCAGAACAAACGAATAATTAACGGAATATCGACAAGCAGTAAAAATGCTCCAAAGGCATAAAAAAGAATTAGCGGATGAAAATCTCTGATTATATATTTTTGCACCATTCGCTTCATAAAGAGTCTCATGATTAAAAACGAAAGTGAAAAAATAACTTTTGTTATCTTAATTCCACTCTTCTCACCAATTCCATAGACCGGATTAACCGGAACATCCATAACCCTCATATTGTAAATGTTTAAGGTAACAAGGAAATCATTGGGCATACCGTAACGTGGATAAATATTTTCAAGAGGCAGAACTTTAAGAGCTTTTTTATTTAAAGCTGTATATCCGGTTTGTGAATCGGTCACATGCCAGTAGCCACTGGCAATTTTTGTAAGAAAAGTAAGTACGGAATTACCAAGGTATCTTACCCGCGGAATCTTTTGCCAGGCTTCACCGGTAACCAGCCTGTTACCCTTGGCATAGTCTGTGCGATCTTCAACTACTGGATCTAAGAGAGCAGGAAGATCGGCAGGATCCATCTGGCCATCCCCGGCCATTACAACAGCTATATCAATATCATTTTCGCGACACCAGATGTACCCGCTGCTAATAGCAGCACCAACTCCACGGTTTTGCTTGTGCTCAATATAGTGAATACGCCTGTCTTGTTGTCCGACTTCTATCACTTTTTCGCCGGTACGATCCTGACTTGCGTCGTTTATAACAACAATATGATCAACAAAATCAGGCACACTTGATATGGTATACTGAATCAGTTTTTCTTCGTTATAAGCAGGAATGACAACTGCTATTTTTCTTTCTCTATACATTCAGATACTTGTAAAACACGTTGAGAGCTAGGCAGCACAGGCCAGCTTTCCATCAGGCAATATGTATTTTAATCCACAACGTGGACACTCAGTGCCCTTTACGATCTTATCGGGCAATCTTTCGCCACACTCGCATACCCAGCCAATCTGCCTGGCGGGCACACCAGCCATAAGCGCATAATCAGGAACATCTTTAGTAACCACTGCACCGGCTGCAATGAAAGCATGCCTGCCAACAGTGTTGCCGCACACAATTGTTGCGTTAGCTCCTATAGAAGCCCCGTATTTTATCAGGGTTTTTTGATAGTGCTTACTGCCCCGCTGAGGATATTTGCAGCGAGGGTCACGAACGTTAGTAAACACCATCGAAGGTCCACAAAAAACATAGTCTTCCAGTTCAACGCCTTCATAGACCGATACGTTATTTTGAATTTTGCAATAACTACCGATTGTTACATTATTACCGATATTGACATTCTGACCGATTGAGCACTTTTCTCCAATACGTGCTCCTGACTGCACATGAGAAAAGTGCCATATTTTAGTACCTTCCCCTATAGTGACATTATCATCCACATAACTGGACGGATGAACAAATACTCCCGCGTGGTTTTTAGCATAATCTTGCCCCTCGACTACCTTCTTCTCTGCTCCAACTAAACTGGCTGTAGCCATTTCAAGGATTTTTAATACTTCAACTCCGTTTCGGGCATTAGAAATCTCAGGTGGCTTACCATCAAGTGTGCTGACAAAATATTTAAGTTCTTCTGTTAGCGGCATTTCATTTCCATACGGAATCTTTTCTGTGGCTCCATCACGCTTTATCGGTTCCCCTTTGACCCAGTCGATACCTTTTTCATAAAAAAGAAGCTCTTTATCCCCAGAATCTTCAAAGGACAGCATCCCCTTTGAGCCAATTACCACCAGCCTGTGCTCTTTAAAGGGATGAAGCCAGCTAACAAAAATATGAGCCACCAGATTTCCCGGATAGCGTAATACTGTCATTGTAGTATCATGCACACCAGGCTGCAGGAATGCTCCTCCACGAGTGGTTACCTCCTCAGGGAGTTCATCAAGAAAGTACTGAAAAATGGAGATGTCATGCGGAGCAAAGCTCCAGAGGATATTTTCTTCTGTCCGAACTGTTCCAAGATTTAACCTGTTACTGTAGATATACTGAAGTCTTCCTATTTTCCCGTCACTGATTAGTTTTTTAATCATCCGTATTGCCGGGTGAAACAGGAGCACGTGCCCGACCATAAGATTAACACCATAGTCGCCAGCCAGTTTTTCAAGCCGGGCAGCATCAGCAGCCGAAAGCGCAAGCGGTTTTTCAACCAACAGATGATTTTTGTTTTTTATAATCTTCTCAGCTACCACAACATGTGTTTCAGCCGGAGTCGCTACAGTATAACCGTCAAAACCTGCGGCAAGTGCCTGGTCGAGACTAGCAAATACTTCCACATACGGATATTGGCTCTTGACTGCTTCGCGCCGTTCTTTATCAGGTTCTACAACTCCTGCCAGATCCCCAAGCGAATCTAAGGTGCGAATATGATTTTTGCCCCAGCGCCCAGCTCCAACTACACAAATCTTCTTAGCCATAGAACTCTCCAATCGAATTTACCACATATTCCTGCATCTCAGCTGTAAGCTCAGGATAAACCGGTAAAGCAAGTGTATGGCTGGCAGCCTGTTCACTTACGGGGAAATCTCCCTGCTTATAACCCAAGCCGGCAAAACATTCCTGCAGGTGAAACGGTACCGGATAGTATACCTCTGTGCCTATATCCTTTTCACGAAGAAAATTTCTAAGCTGATCACGCTTTTCGGGCACTAGGATTACATACTGGTTATAGATGTGATACTCACGCTTATATGCCACAACCGGGGTTTTTACGTTTATACCTTCAAGGAGCTGATCGTAACGCTCGGCGTTTTCCTGGCGGGCGTTGTGCCAATTATCAAGGTACTTTAACTTAACCAGCAGCACAGCTGCCTGCACAGGGTCAAGTCTGAAATTACCACCAATCATAGAATGATAGTACTTTGGTTTGGCTCCGTGGTTGCGCATCAACCTAACCCGTTCACCAAGCTCAGCACTGTCAGTTACAACCATACCACCATCACCTATGCCTCCCAGGTTCTTACTGGGAAAGAAGGAAAAGCATCCGAGAGTCCCCATTGATCCGGCTTTCTTTAGCCCCTCTGATGAAGGATACTGAGCGCCAATGGCCTGGGCTGCATCCTCTACAACAGGGATATTACGGCTCCTGGCAATCTTAAGAATTGGATCCATATCAGCGCACTGGCCGTAAAGGTGAACAGGCAAAATGCACTTAACCCTGGAAGCCTGGTCAGAATTCCTGTCAAACCACTCAGAAAGAGCCTGAGGATCAATATTGTAAGTTTCCGGATCGATATCGACAAAGCAGGGAGTTGCATTAAGGCGGGCAATTACTCCGGCTGTTGCAAAAAATGAATATGGCGTGGTGATAACTATATCACCCGGTCCAACCCCGAGAGCCATCAAAGAAACAAGCAACGCATCGGTACCGGAGGAAACTCCAATAGCGTGACTTACCCCGCAGTAATCTGCTATGGCGCTCTCAAGTGCCTCAACCTTTGGGCCCATAATGTAACGGGTCGAATCAATTACTTCTAATACGGCTTCTTTAATCTCGCCCTCAAGGCCACTAAGCTGTGCCTTAAGGTCTAAAAGTGGTACTTTCACGTCCGAAGATCCTATAAACAGTCTAATTACAAAAAAATTTTCTTATTTTACAAAACGTGTTTTAGCAAAATACGGCTGGTTATAGCAAAGAGCATAAAAAGCCGTACTGAGGGATCCGGAGTAGCAATCCCAGCAGTTATAATACATTGTAATTACAATAGGTTGGAAAGCATCATCGAATAGAGCTGGCACACCAGGAGCGCTGAACGAAAGTTAGAGTCTCTTGCCGGGAACGAATCTTTTGAGAGGTCAAAAGGTTAGAAGACATTCCGGAAGAATTTATCCGCCGTTTACAGAGTATATCTAAGCTCTAACAGCCCCTTTTAAATTAGTATCTATCCCGCTGAACAAAAAGATCTGAACCAATCAGCCAGCCTGGAAATCCTTTTAACTATCCTCCAGCTCAACGAGTTTTCAATATCAAAGAGTCTCTGGTTTGCCTCTTTCAGTTTAAGAGTAGTTTCATTCAATTTAAGATTAGTTTCACTGAAAGTTTTTTGTACTTGTGAAACTTGAAGATTCAGCTTCTTAATTTCCTCTTCAGCAATCTTTAACGCAGAATTTAAGGTTTCTGCGCCGCCTATTCTCTCTCTATTCAACAGGCGATTAACATATTCAATATCCTGTGCTTCCCCCACTACTTCTTTAATAATCCTTTCTTCCAAAATAACAGCCTGTCTCAAATGAGTCTGATTAAGCTCTAAATCACATCCTTTAAGCAAGTGTATTAATAAATCAGGATAAGAATAATCACTTAAAAGTTTTCTTTCCGCGCAACCTTCAAGCGCCTGCAGCAAACCGCGTACAGCTATCCAAAAAAGAGGGGGGTTAAAACTGAGTTCCCATTCGTTATCAAAAGGTTTAAGCTCTCCCTGGTCTGTCTCAATCAAGTTATGCGGCACAAGATCAAAGCAATCAGATCTCAACAGACTGTCGACGACATTATCAGAATTTTTTTCTGTTATACTGTCCTTAAGCAGAGCTATCCAGGGCCTGCACCACGTAATCAGCTCTTCAATTGTACAGTGCGGAGATGCCAGCAGCTTCTTTAACCTGACTGTATACAGTTCACCTGGATAATAAACTTCTTCGTTGAGTCTTTGCCTTATAACCGACTCGGAATCATCCGCTGCAAACGAATTATAGACCTTTTCTTTTTTGACGGTCAGCTTACCATCTTGATCATTAAGCGTTGTTACAACAGAATATAGTCTTCTTCTGTTTGTTGAAAAATACTTACCCTTCCAATCACCAGTAAGCTGCAATCCCTGAAAATCTCTATACGCTATAACCAGAAAGGAATTAGCAAAATCATAAAAGAGTTTATTCCGCTCAAAAACACGGCGAGCCAGTGTTTCATCAAAAGCTGGCAAGATTTTTTTAGGTAAATAGCTGCGGCTAAATAAAGAATTTAAAAAATCTGCAATCCTAATCGCATAATTCTCTGCAGCTCTCTCCGAAATAATTGCCTTTGGCAACTTATAATCCGGGAAAGGATATAACCATTGCAGGCTAAAAAACCCTGCTGATTCGAGAAGTTTTTTTAGCTCATGACGCCCAAAAGTAACCGGACCGGTTGGTGAATATAAATCATAAATCCCAAAAAATGGCAGACCGGTATGATCTTCCGCATGACCAGCAAGATATTTTAAGCCAAGCTGATTTTCAATTGCCACCACCAGCGCACCACCTGGTTTAAGCAGCTGGAAACATTTTTTTAACATTTCAAGTGGTGCGTTCCGCCCGCCATCATAGATGTTTGAATACTCCAGCACACCAATTAAGGTGACCAGATCAAAACTTTGCTCAGGCTTAAAATCTCTAATTCGATCTACAACAACCTGAACATTTGAAAGATCGCGCGTTCGCAGCGCCGCCAGTGCAGCCCGTGCGCGACTGCCTTCAAGCGCCAACACTTCCAGACCACATTCACCAAGATAACGGGTTAATGCTCCGCAACCAGCACCGAGTTCACATACATTTTCAGCAGACGACAAATCAAGTGCTCTTAGAAGATTGGCCCTGTCAGGGCTGAGATGATACTCACTCGGCCAATCACGAATTGCTTTTTTAAGCTCTTCAGAACCACAGCTCAGGTCATTTGCATTTTCTAAAACTTCTTTAAGGTATTTTTCAACTTCTTCCCCATCACTATAGGCCAGCCCTGTCTCCTCTTTAGAAGACACCCACAGATGTTCTTCTGCCACATAGTTGTAATCCTTAAGAGCTAGCTGCATAAACATTATCTTTAATCATATCGTGAATCCTGCAGGAAGCATCCAGATCAACCAGCCCCTCGCGTGTACAAACATTAGTAATATATATCTGAACAGAATCATAGCGCCTATCAAGCGGTACCGGCTTTTCACCTGAAAAATCAACCACACCAAGAGATAATATATAATAACCGGACACCAGAGCAGCTTTAAAGGAAAACTCGCAAATTACAGTCTCACCAGCCGAGACATTTTTAAACTTACTTTTACCATTGCAGCTCAGTGAGTTAACTCCGGCAAGAGTTATCCCATCAGGGGTCTTTATGGTCAGACCAAATACAGGAGCTGCAATCTCCTTTTCAAACTTAACCTTTATAAAAACATGTACTGTATCATCCGAATTGAAGTTACAGACATCCCAACGACTTCCATCACTTAGAATAAAATCTACTATTGAGGCGCTACGGTTACCCCAGCGATATTCACTTTTCAGATATCCTCTGCGAGTATTAAAACGCTCGCTAACATCGGAAACTGCAAAAAACTGTTCATGCCCATCTGTACCAGCGTTATCAGCAGCTTCAGCACCACTATCCTCTTCAGGCGCAGCGGCAATTCTCTCAATGGATTCACTGCCGAAAAGTATATTTAGATAGCGATTAGCAACCTCAAGCGGTTCGCCATCTGCAACAATTGCCCCTGCCTCAAGTAATATAGCTCGATTACAGTGTCTTACCACCTGTTCTGTTGAGTGTGAAACAAACAGTATTGTTTTACCGGCTTCTTTGAACTCGTTAAATTTTCGAAAACATTTCGTCTGAAAAGCTGCGTCGCCAACTGATATGGCTTCGTCCACGATCATAATGTCAGGGTCAACATTGATTGCAACTGCAAATCCCAGTCTCAGAATCATACCGCTTGAATAAACCTTAAGCGGCTTATCTATAAAATCACCTATGTCGGCAAAATCAATAATACTCTGCATTTTACTATCTATCTCTGCCTCAGAAAGCCCTAGAATTGAAGCATTAATACGTACATTTTCTCTTCCGGTAAACTCCAAATTAAAGCCGGTGCCAAGTTCAAGCAGAGCTGAAATGCGGCCCCTGACCGCTACACTTCCGCTGGTGGGTTCAAGAATTGATGCTATAAGCTGAAGCAGGGTGGATTTGCCGGCTCCATTTCTTCCGAGTATTCCCAGGCATTCCCCTTTTTCTACCTGCAGGTTAACTGAGCGCAGAGCGGTAAACTCACTGTAATATTTTCGACTGCTTCCAAAGATTATTTGCTTTAACCTGTCTCTGGGAGAAGCGTAAATCTGATACGTCTTTGTGAGGTTTGTAAGTTCAACAACCACTTCAGATGACATCAGCAAATCCCCTGCGCGTTCCGGCAAACCAGCGGTATCCCGCATAATAAACTAACAAGGACACTACAAGCCAGAAACAATATAAAAGCGGGTCTGGCCAGTTGCCATAAATTACAAGCGCCCTAGAGCTCTCAACCAGGTAACAGATTGGATTAATCATATAAAGAGGACGCAACCGATCCGGTATAGCAGTGACCGGATAAAAAATAGGACTTAAAAACAGCAGTATTGTTGTAAAAAGCGGCACGATCTGGGCAACGTCTCTTATGTACACCACTAACGACGCTACTATCCAGCTCACTCCGGCAGAAAAAAGGATAAGAGGCACTAAAATTAATGGAAATAACACCACCGATAATGGCAAATGATGTAATACCAACAGAGCTCCCAGCAGTAGAACTATAAAAGCTACTAGCCCCTGAAAGACAGCGGCAGCGACCTTAACAAGTGGCAAAATCTCCAACGGGAAAATTATTTTTTTTACATAATTGGGATTTGCTACAATAGCGCTACATGCATTTACCACACTCTCAGCAAAAATATTAAAAACAGTCAATCCGCAAAAAAGGACAAGCGCAAAATGTGCTTTATTTTCTATTGTTACATCCCAGCGAACAGAAAAAACATAACCAAACACGAACGTATAAACTGCAAGCATTACCAGCGGGGTAAACAACGACCACAGTAGCCCCAGAAAAGAGCCTCTATAACGTAGATGGATCTCTCTTAAGGTGAGCTCTTTAAAAACTGCCCTGCTCTTCCAGAGTTCTTTAAACATTAAGCCATTCCATCTAAACCAGGCTATATTAATGAAACGTCAGCAAGATAGTATACCAGCACTATCGAACTTGCAACGCATCTCGCTGAAAATACAATCATTTAACAGGCACTTATTAAACCCCTATCATTTAGAATATTAGCGGGGCTACCGATCTTAATTGAAGAATACACTACTGGAAGTTACAAGGTTTTAGCAGCTCTTATGTTTTAGGCTTAACCGGAATGTCAATCAAGCTTCATTATTTATACATACTATTTTTTCTGGGCTGCAGTCTTTCAAACCAGCTTGTTGTGGCTCAGGGCTGTGACGACTATGCAGCGCGCCAACTGGGCAACCGCTGGGATATGGCAGAAAGTATTGATGTAGATGCTTACTACCCCCGCCATATCCAGTACATGAGCAACATAATGTTTAGTGGGGGAAAAGTCAGCTTTGACACCAGCAGTACAGCTGCCGAAATGCGCCTTTTGTCGACTGTTCTCTGGAGCTCCCAGCCTACTCTGGGTGCCGGAAATTTTGGCCAGTTACACCCCATCAACACTACCAGATATAATAAACTGGCGATACGTTTGCGTCTAAACAACCCTAATACGCTGCGGGTAAAAGCTTATGCCGGGTTATCGTATGCGCACTACATTCTGACTACTAAGCTGCCTTTATCAGCCGGTTGGAATACTCTGGTAATAGATTTAAACAGTACGCCGATTTCATACGCAAACGGCTCTACCAGCTCGTGGGCAGACAGTCCTAAAACCGGACTGACCATTCTGCCTACTTCAACTTCCCCGGGTCATGTTGAGGTAGACTGGGTCAGGCTTTATCGTGACGGCAATTGTGACAACCCGACAACTGATTTATCACCGCTGTTTAACTTTATAGAACCGGGACCGGACGGCGGACGAGCTGTGATTGCCTCTAACTTTGACACACCAAATGATGTAATCGAAACACAGCACTTAAGCCAGGCTGATATTATTCCGCACTGCACAGTTGGGCAAACTACCGGTGATTTTCTGTACGGCTTAAGCTCCTCAAACGATCCGATTGTCTGGACTATGTTTCCCTCACGCCCGGGGTCAAAGACAATTGATACAAATGTCTACAAAATAGCCTCATGGCGGTTGATGCTGGTACACCCGGTGGTTGATGTAGATGCCGGATCAGTGATGAGAATAATCTGTAAAAGCGGCGATAGCTATAATGAATCCGATGACATCGTTGCACTGCCTGATAACGGGTTTGCCGGTAATAACTGGGGCAGCTATTATGCAGATATAACCAAGCTCCAGAAAGAAACCGGGGGTCCAACCTGTACGGGTATTATTGACGGAATCCGCATAGATCCGCATGAATTCAGTACACCGCTCGGTTTTTATCTCGACTTTTTTCATCTTAAGGCTCTTGATACCGCTAACAGGAAATTCACGATTGCCTATTCAGTAAGTGACGATAAGCCGCTTGCGGGCACCACAATTGACCTGTACTACACCACATCAAATAAACCTGAAAACGGCACATTAATTACCGCAGGACTTCCTGCAGGAAGTAACACCAGAACGTATACCTGGGATACCAGCAGCGTAGCGGAAGGAACTTATTATATCTACGCCATTGTAAATGACGGCACTAATTCTGTGCCGCGCATATCACCGCGGCCGGTTGTTATAGACCACAATTATAGCGATGACACTGCTCCACCCGAAATGGCTATAAAAACTCCGCTAAATAACGAAGGTTTTGTAAATCAGCTAAATGTCAGCGGGTATGCTTACGATGATATTGATCTGGCACTGGTAGAGATCCTTGTTGATGGAGCGCTGATTGATTCCTTTGTTCCATCTGAACTGGACCTTACTGCCAGAAAGCTGCACCCCAACTGGGTTGAAGCCAGCAATGCTGGCTTCAGTAAAAGTTATGACTTAAGCTCGCTTCCTGATGGAGCTCACACCTTAAAAGTAGTAGCTACTGATACCGGCGGAAATTCTTCAGTCAGTGAGATCTCTGTAAATAAGGGACCGGGCCTCACTCAGACTGTACCTGAAATTACTCCCCCTGACTGCAGTACCCTTCCAGCCGGAATGCTCACACCGGAAATTAACCGTGTCTGGCGAAGAGGCCGTGGTCTGGAGGCCAAGATAAGAGGCTTTGGCTGGATAGCAGGCTGCACAGTCTCAGTATTTAGCGGCACTACAAAAGATACCCAGAGCGACCTGCTTGGAAGCTTCAACATTACCGCAGAGGATGCTCAGATTAACGAAACCCGTTTTAATATACGCTCGCTGCCGGCTCTACCTTCTGAAATTAAGCCCTATTTAAGGGCAGAAATAACCTGTTCAGACTATACGCTTTCTACAGCTCCCAAAAAATTGAGACTTAGAAAGGGGCGTGCCACTTATGAAAAGTGGCTTAAAAAAGCGCGGCGGAAATTTGCATACGGCAAGTTTCAAAAGAAGAAAAAACGCAGGAAAAAGAAAAGACGCAGGCGGCGTTAATTCAGCTGCCGATCTTTGACTCTTGCAAGCAACACGCCGGGGCTTTCACCAAAACGTACCAGGAATTGGTTTAAATCCTCTCTTATTACCTCTCCCTTACTTTTTGAGGCATGAATAAGGTTAAGCCCATTTTGCGGCTCAAGCAGGCCCATATGGCTTACATCGAGATCCGGCCTGGTAGTTCCGAAAAAAATTATATCTCCTGCTTTTAGCTCCGGTAGTATATTGTTAAATCTTTCCAGCGGTATATAGTTAATCTCTCTTTGGTGCTCTGGATAGTCGCTTAGCGCACTGAGTTTTTTTGCTACTTTACTTGTAGCTTCAGCAGAAAAAGGCTCTTCCAATAAGCCTGCTTTAACATTTTCTGCTATCCAGTCGAGCATATAGTGGTTTCTTTGCTCCCAGCTGATAACACCACCACTGTAGCGCAGCCTGCGAAGATGATCGTATACCCCGGGTGCTGTTTTACTTAACGCAATTGCCAGTACGGTTTCAGCAAATGTTACGCAGTCAAAGCCGGATAATGTAAAGATCAGCTCCTCTGGCCCTTCCGGCCTGCTAAGGGGCGAGTCCAGGTACGGTCTTCCTATAAAATACTTTGCCACCAGCAGGATACGTTCCTGCAGGTCACCGGCTGTGGCTGCTTTTGCAATAAGCTGCTTAAGTTCTCTGTCTGTGTCAGGTTCTTTTTTATTCATATTAAGTTTATCACCTTCCAAACCCGCTGATACTGCTACGGGCCTTCATCTCACTAACAGGCATAGAGGCTGTTAAGCCACTTCTCAGCAGAAAACGCGTGCCCACAGGTTGCCGAGTGAAGTAGTACACTTGCAGGAGAAAGTTTACTGCACATTTCCCGTATCCTAATGTACAGGTTTCTGCCGGCCGTGATAGCTTCCTGGTGATCCTGCTCACACTGTGTGGGATATACACCTGCAGCTAAGACTCCATTTCGTCCGAAAAATTCCTGCCACCCGTCAGCCAGCACGGAACTGATGATCTGATCGGGCGGATTGACTATAAAATCGAGCGAAAATAAATCAGTCGGAAAAGAAAGCAGCTCGGGCACAAAGCATCCGCAACAATGAATTCCACTGGCGGCATTTTTCTCGCTTATATAAACGTATAAAAACGTATAAGTTTCCCGAAGGCTGGCTTTTTCGCTGTCGGCCAGCCGCGCACACTCTGAAAGCGCAGGATCATCCAGTACAATCAGTATTAAGCCATCAAACGACGATAGCATACCAAGCTGCCAGTCAATCTGGGCAACGGCTACCTGCTGTGCAAGTTTAAGTTTTTCTGAAAAAGTACCGCTAAGTTTTTTACTAAAGAGCAGGAAAGTAAGCGGGCCCATAAGTTGAAGCTTAATTAACGGCCAAGCAGGTTTTTCCCTGGCAATATAGTCGCTGAAGGCAAGAAAACCGGCAGCATCATCTGTCGTATAACCTGACCAGCCTGATTTTAAGGCCTCTTCGGTACGTTTAAGCATAAATTCTTTTTCAGAGCGAAGCGGCAGTTCAGGCCAGAAAGGAATAATTGTTTTATGGTTAATTATGAATGAGAGCGCTTCTTCAGCAGAGAGAAACGGCAGGCTTCCTACTGGAAAATATTTATATCCGCCCTGTTTAATTATCTCACCAAGGAATGTCATTAGCAGTAAGAGTAGCTTTTTTATGGTTCTGTGTGAAGAGAGCAGAGAGGAGCAGGGCTATAAGCGGGATTCTGTACGCAAAAATTTGCGCCGCAGCCATTCATCTGGGCCTGCCGTTACCGGCAGGCTCATGCGACACTACCCTGAAGCCGGTACGGGCCGCACCGTTGGCTCTCTGAAAGAGAGCTACTGCTTCTCTATTCGGTCTTGCTTCACCCGGGGTTTACCAGGCCAGGTGGTCACCCACCTGCCGGTGAGCTCTTACCTCACCGTTTCACCCTTACCCCTAAAAAAGGGGCGGTTTGTTTTCTGTGGCACTTTCCTGCGGTCACCCGCAGCCGCCGCTAACGGCCGGGCTGCCCTGTGAAGTCCCGACTTTCCTCCCTCCCCTTTTTACACATCAGGCAATTCTTTCTTCCTGTTCTGTAAAAAGGGGAGAGCGGCTGCGCGCCCTACTCCTCTCTACTCTCTTCAGAATTTTCGTCTATATATAGTATACGCCCGCAGCCTCTACAGCGCACTATCTCTTCTCCGCGCGCTATTTGAACAAGTGCCTGAGGCCCCAGGTGCATAAAGCATCCCGAGCAGTTATCGCCTGCTGCAAGGGGTACAACTGCATCGGCCGGGAATCTCTCTCTTACGCGCTCGTACTGTTCCAGCTGTTTCTTATCGATTTTTTCAACAATCTTTTCGCGCTCTTTAAGGTGTGTTGCCTGGCGCTCTTCCAGTGTTGAAAAAATCTCTTTTATCTCTATTTCTCTTTTCTCAAGCTCCTCGGTTTTCTCTGCCAGTTTTTCCTTTACGGCTGCCAC
>RFHI01000147.1 GCA_003696425.1 Candidatus Dadabacteria bacterium
GCCTTATATCGGTTTGAAGTGTATCTCTCTCTGTGGAAGGATTTTTTGAAGACATCTTTTAACCTCCTTGCCGTTTGTTAGTGAAATCCTTTTCCTGTGCCGCCTGCTGCGGCCTATTTATTCACTCGACTGTAAACGCCAGATCCTTTTGAATTGGGCGCGCTTTATTTTAAAGCGCGCCCAATTTATTGATATTACTAAATATTATTTGCGTTTTACGCGGCCCTGGCGGGCGCTTAAAAGCTCTATGCGCCTTGCTCCGCTTAAATTTACCGCAGATTGGCTTAAATCATCAAAGAGAAATTTCGCCAGTTTGCTCTTCGGTAAGAGAAACAGCATACCAGAGAGCGCCTGGCCACTATCGGACATGTAGATTCCCGGCACCATCTCTTTAGAGCGTGGGATATTTACCGGCACAAAGATATTCTTAGCCATAAAATAGAAGTTAATAGCCCTTGAACGCCGGCTCAGTGAATAATACGCAGGTTCTTTGATGCCATCGCCATTCATATCGGCTGCTGTTATACCATTTGCACCTTTTACTTTAACAGAAAAGATCTGCTTACCCGCTAAAGTATAGCCGACAAATGTAGATTTTGATCTTCTGCCACGCCCCGATTTTTTCTTAAGCCCGAATATTTCATCGATGCCATCGCCATCAATATCGGCGCAGTAAAGACTGGCTGCTTTCTTAAGTCCGGACAGAGCAACAGTTCCCTCTCCATTATCAGAAGAGCGCCTGTACCGTAGTACACCTCTACGTGAAATCACTGTTAACTCACTTTTGCTGTCCCGATCAAAGGAGCAGCCACCAATTGCTATATCTTTTTTCGAGCCAAACTCTACCTCACTTACTGCCCCACTCTGACTGTCACGAATCTGCCAGAGCAAATTGCGTTTCCCGCGAGTTGCTACTGCCAGATCAGTTTTACCGTCACCATTATAATCTCCGTGCACCTGCACTGATTTTACAGTACCAAGCTGGTATTCAGCAGTTGCATCATCTGAAGAGTAAAGAATCCTAAAATAACGAAGCGCCTTTGAACGATTGCGCGAGCGTTTTCTTGAGGCCTTTTTGCTTCCTGCGGTAAAGGTAATTCCTATATCAGAATATCCATCGCCATCAAAATCTGAGAGAACAGTGGCAGCTTCAGCGGGATCAAAATCAGGATCACACGAGTCCCCTACTCCATCTCCGTCACTGTCGGTTTGCGCCGGATTATTTACAGAAGGGCAATTATCTAGGTCGTCATTAACACCGTCATTATCTCCGTCAGAAACAGGGATAGTAACAGTAACAAAATTTGAATAGGCACTTTGGTTGCCGGCATAATCAACCGCCTTAACTGCAAAAGTATAGGTTTTCCCCATGGCAAGACCTGAAACTGTGGCAGTTGTGGAACTTCCGGCATTCATTACTGATGTAAATGAAGAACTCTCCCCCCAGTGCACCGTATAGTGGGATAAATCTGTTAGGGGTGAACCATCCTCGTTTACTGTAGGAGCATCCCAGCTTAGCGTTACGCTGGCAGCCTGAGCATACGAGCCCCACATAATAAGCGCCAGGAGCAGAAAAACTGTACTGGTCAGCTTATCCTCGAATAAATTCAAAGTTTTCTCTGGAATCCCCTGAAAAGAATATTTTTCTCTGTAACAGACATATATCACAACACCACCTCCAAACCTCACAAAGTTAACCCGTCTCAGACAGGTATACACAACTCCCGAACAAAATGCAGGAGCACCTAAAAGCGGTTAAGCAATAACCGTACCGAAAAGCCGTGCGTCAAGGTTCTCCGCGGGAACCAGTTAAAAAGAGCTTTACTATTCAGGCAATTAGCCGCCCGAGGATGCCTTCAGCGATGAATTACATAAGCAATCCGAAGCGGATGTAATCCGTAACGATCTCCATAAAACTGAACACGCCTGCATACCTGGTTTTACCAAATATTACTTAAGCAGCACCGGGGCACCAGGTGAAAGAAATACGCTTTTGGAGCATGTAGGCTCTTAACCAGCTGTCAATTGTTACGGTTAAAGTCCGATCTTCAGTTCTGCTTCCGCTCACTGATTACTGTTTTTCTGATTTTCCGTCCTCAGCTTCCAGCAGTCAGCAACAGCTAATCTGCTTTCAGCTACAGTATCAAAAAACTGAAACTCAGCAAACTGTAAAGTCGAAGTTGATTTGCTGACTGCAGAATGCCGGGTGGTGGGCTGATTCTGATTTTCCGGTTACTGGTTTACTGATTTCGGAATAGATCTGCTGCCTGCTGCCTGCATTCGGCTGATCAGCTTCCGCTGCTGCATCTGAAAAGCGGGATGCTGTAAAGCCGAAAGCAGGAGCTGAGAGCGGGATAGCAGAGAGCTGGCAGCTGATCTCCGGTTCAGGTTCTGTTCACTGATTACTGTTTTTCTGATTTCGGAATATCCTCTCCCCCCTTCTGTCCAAGATACTCTTCCAGCCCAATCCGCAGCACTTCTGCCGCCTTTTTCATGGCTTTACAATTCAAAACATAGGCAATTCTAATCTTATTATCACCAAGCGCACGGTTAGTATAAAAGCCGTTACCGGGGGCAACAAAAACAGTCTGGTTTTTGTAGCTGAACTCAGTCAACATGTATTTTACAAAATCCTCAGCATCAGAGACCGGAATTTTTACCAGGGTATAAAATGCTCCCGGTGAGCGGTGTATCAGAAAGTGATCCGAGACTCCCAGCTCTTCAATTAATATATTACGTCGTTTCTGGTATTCGAGGACGGCCTTCTGCAGATAACGCGGTGATATGCGATCGAGCATAAAGGCCGCCCCGGCTTGATCGAGTGTCGGTGCCGAAAGCCGTGCTGAGGCCAGCGTGCGGGCTGAGGCCAGGATTTTCTGATTATACGTAATAAGGCAGCCTACTCTTGCTCCGCACATGCTAAAGCGCTTCGAGAGGCTGTCAAAGACAATTACCCGCGGGTTAGCGGGCGCTACATGATATATCGAGAGCGGCTCATAGCCGTCATAAACAAACTCGCGGTAGGTCTCATCAACCATCAGCACAAGATTATGCTTTTCACAAACCTCCAGTAGCATTTTAAGATCAGCTGCCGAGCAGACCGAGCCGGTTGGATTATTTGGAGTACAAACCATTATAGCCCGCGTGCGGCGGGTAATTGTGCGCTCAATCTCCTCGCGGGCCGGAATGGCGAAGCCGTTCTCACTTGATGTAACTACAGGGATTAAATTTACCCCGGTCATGCCGGCAAAGCCGTGGTAGTTGGCATAAGTAGGATCAAAGATTATGACTTCATCGCCCGGATCGCAGCAGATAACAAATGAAAAAACTATTGCCTCACTGGCACCACACACTATAACAAACTGATCAGCTGAAATATCAAGCCCGTTATTTCGCTTTAAATAACTGCTCCAGCTCTGACAGAGCCCTTCATGCCCGCTTGAGCGCGAATAAGGCAGTGTTTTCTCGCGGTAGCGGCGAACCCCCTTATAAAACTCGCGCGGGGTACGGATATCCGGCTGGCCGATATTAAGGTAATAAACCGTGCGCCCCTCTTTTTCTGCCCTGCGGGCCAGTGGATCGAGCCGTCTTATTGGTGATGGCGGTGTATTCTCGGAGCGGGTTGAGATAATGGTTCTGGGCATAATTGCTCTCTATCAAAAAAAGCTTTTAAAAACCTTCTTAGTGCAGATTATACTCTTTTTATACAGAGAACAGCAGGTATAAAATATTACTTAAAAATGTTATTTGACTCCCTTTGATCCCATTCAGGTTTTGCCTTATGATAGCGGCCTCGGAGGATAATCTATGATTGATCTGCGTGATCTCAGAGAGCGGCCTGATGCCTACAGAGAGGCCTGCCGCAAAAAGGGTATTAAGTTTGATATTGATGCTTTTTTAACTCTTGATAAGAACTATCGATCGCTAAAAAGCGAGCTTGAGGAGCTTAGAGCTAAACAGAACCGCTTTAACAAAGAGCTCAGGTCCCTTCAGGGGGAAGAGAAAGAAAAGCGCCTCCAGGAGATGAAGGCGCTTGCAGCTACGTTAAAGCATAAAAGCTCAGACTTTAAAGAGCTGGAAACTGAGTGGAAAAACCAGCAGCTTTTTATCCCATCTATTCCGCTTGAAAGTGTTCCTGAGGGTAAGGACGACAGCGAGAATCAGGAACTTAGAAAATGGGGTGAGATCCCTGGGTTTGATTTTAAACCGCGCGATCACGTTGAGCTCGGTGAGTTGCGCGACCTGATTGATATTGAGCGTGGAGTAAAAATTGCGGGAACACGTAATTATTTTCTTAAAGGCGATCTCGTAAGACTTAAGCACGCCGTACTTCAGTTTGCCTGCGACCTTTTGCACAAAAAGGGCTATACCCTGATGGATCCTCCCCACATTGTAAAGTATGAAGCCATGATGGGTACAAGCTATTTTCCGGGCGGAGAAGATCAGGCCTATCACTTAGATGAACGCGACCCTGATATGTATCTTATCGGTACTTCTGAGGTTTCAGTCTGTTCCTATCATTCGAAAGAGATCCTGGATGCTGAAAAGCTGCCGCTCCGTTATGCCGGCATCTCTCCGTGCTACCGGCGTGAAGCCGGAACTTACGGCAAGGATACTCACGGGCTTTTTCGCATTCACCAGTTTGACAAGGTTGAGCAGGTTATTATCTGTAAAGCAGACAAAGATGAAAGTGCCAGGATGCATCAGGAGCTTTTATCAAATGCGGAAGAGCTTATGCAGGCGCTTAATATTCCGTATCGTGTGGTAGTTAACTGCACAGGCGATCTTGGCCAGGGGCAGGTCTATAAAAACGATATTGAGGCCTGGATGCCTTCACGCGGCAAGTATTCTGAGACTCACAGCTGCTCAACTTTTTATGATTTTCAGGCCAGAAGGCTGTCTATGCGCTATAAGGACGAGAGCGGAAAGTCTGTTTACTGCCACACGCTTAATAACACCTGTGTTGCAACGCCGCGTATTCTGATTCCAATTATGGAGCTTAACCAGAACGCTGACGGCAGCATAACTGTTCCGGAAGTGTTACGACCTTACATGCAGGGGCAGGAGAAGATTTAGATTGAAGCCAGTTTACTGGCTGCACCTTTAAGTGCTGCCAGTAGTTTTGAGACTCTCTTATAGTATTTCTTTACAGTCCGCTTCGTGGCTCTGCGGGAACTGCCCTTTGCAGCAAATTTTTTTATTTTTTTAACAATCCGGCGCTGTTTATTATTGCTTCCCTTTGAAGCGAGCTTTAGATAACTGCGGGCCTCTTTTTTTACCTGCTTTAAGAGCTCCCGCCGATCTTTTAACGGCACTCCCGCTTTCAACTGATCATAAAGCGATAGTAGAGCACCCAGGGCATTGATTTCCGGGCCTGTTCCACTGCCCCCGAGACAATTAGGAAATATCTCCTTAATAACTAATGGCGCGCTACATAAAGTAAATTTAAAAGTCAGAGTATCTACATACTCGTAAAAGTTATGCTGGTCAGCCGTCGGCTCCACCTTATGTAAAGCCGTGAGATCTATCCCCAAACCATCTTCCAGCAACCAAAGATAATCGTCCCAAAAGAATGGAATCTTGTCATCATATAAACAGTCAGTAACTATCTTGGTAACCATAGCTGTTTCATCACGCCAGATAGCCATTACGTAAACAAAGCTTTTATCAAACAAACTTGGATCGTACCCCCCTACTACGGCTATCTCTACATCATTACTATCAGAAGGCCAGTATCTGCTTATATCCAGATCGAAGATTGAATCCGGTTCAAAGTGCCCGCTCCCCGGCGGGTACTCAATCATTTTCAGCTCGCCCTTGTCCGTATCCCAGGTCCTAAAATAATCAAATAAATGCGCTTCCGTACCAGGAGTATTGATAAAATAACTGGATAACGTTCCTCCGGCCTGATCTTCTATGACAAAATCCGTTCTTCTAAACGAGTTATCAGGACTGCTACCAAAATAAACAGTCTCTTTCAGGCCAAATGTATTAAATGAGACAACAACTGTGCGGCCATCCTCCTGGACAAAGCCTTCGGGGCATTTGTAAACGGCCGAGGCTGACTTTAGCGGCAGTGCAGCTGCTACAAAAAGGAACAAAAAATTTTCTGCTAATTTCTTAATAACACCTTGAAAAGTCACAATAATTTACCTCCCAAAGATTTATCATCCATATACTGTTTCGCGGTATTGCAATAAAAGTTTCCCTCTCACTAACAAAGCGGGTAATGAAAACGGTTCTGCCCGTTATAGTGGATTCCGGGTCTTACAAGGATGATTTAATCGCGACTGATAGAAGCTGATACTAACGATATAATGCCGTCACTTTACAGGGATCTACCTGAGCGGGCTGCCCCTGCAAGACTCACAGAGCCAACATGCCGCAGAAAACGCTCTCGACGTTTATCCTTACCGGCTGAAATATGCGGGATATTCTTTTTCTCGAGGTAGTTCCTTACCATCTTAAGCCGCTCTGAGGCCGGAGGATGAGTATCAAACCAGCCGCCTGAGCTTTTACCGCTCTGACCTTCAACCAGCTGCAGCATTACTTCCATGGCATAAGGATCATACCCTGCGCGGTAGAGAATATCTACCGCACCGAGATCTGCTTCACGCTCCTGGGTGCGGCTGTAACCGCTGGTTACAAGTGTGTCGGTAATATCTTTTACAGCCCCACCAAAAACAGTTGTGGCCTGCTGAATAAGCTCACTGCAGTTAAGCGAGCCGGCAAAAGTACCGAGCGCAGAGAGCGTCCTGGTCATATTATCCTGGGAGATCGCGGCTACACCGTGCTTTTTAGCGACATGCATCACCTCATGCGCCAGTACCGCTGCAAGTGAATCCTCATCTGGCATAAGCTCAAGTATCCCGCGGCTTATAAAGATAAATCCGCCCGGTGCCGCCATCGCATTAATTTCATCACTGTCAAGCACAGCAAAGTGATAGCCGCCAAAGGTCTCCGGCAAACCGGACTCACTGGCAACCGTAAGGCCAACTTTATTTACGTAGGCTGTAAGCTCAGGTTTTTCATAGAGCGGATAAATTGTAAGAATATGGGCACTGACTGCACGGCCTAGATAATATTCCTCTTCACGGGTAAGATCGCGGGTAGCGTTAAGAAGCCCTTTAGCTGAATCAAAAACGGACTTGCCGGGAAGCACACCCACTTCCTGAAGAAGCGCTGTGCCAATTGCCTGAAATGAAAATCCGCCGCAGCCCGCCGGCAAAAGTAAGAGCGGCAGAGCAAAAAACGTCTTTAAAACTATTCGCCTCACCCCTTTTTTGCCTGTCACCAAAATTCACCTGAGAGACAAATATTACTTGTTAAGCTTTCCTTCGTCTCTGAATTTTTTCAGTTCATCAGCAGAGATTTTAGTCTTCTCAACTTTATCCACATCCTTGTAATGAAGTGTAGGATCCTTTTCAGCCAGGTTAGACTCAATCTCCTTATTAAAGCCTTTACCGGCAAGCACGACATCATCAGCGCTACTTCCCGTAACGGCCCCTTTGCCTTTCAGTAAAACTTTTTTGGTAGTCACAGCACTCTCGTGAATATAGCCCTGCCTGCCGTTCTCAAGTTTAACCACTACCCAGCCCTTTTCTCTTCCGGTTTCTGTCAGAGCATCGCCAAAATGTACCTCTTTAAGCGTCTTTGCCCAGTGGCGCGGCTCTGCCCTTATGCGTGACTCTTTAACTTCAACGTAAACAGTTTTATCGCCTCCGACATTTTGCTCCTCTGCCGGAAGAGGCGCTGCAGATATTAAAATGAGGTAAAACGCCAGGCTAAAAAACAATACTCGTTTCATAATTAACTGCTCCTAATCTTTAACGCCTTTTCGAACAAAACTGTACCGTATACACTATACAGATTAAGAGCTAGGCAAACTATGTGCATTTTTGTTGGGCAAACAGGGTTTTAGATTAGGATGCGTTCATTATCTGCTACTCCGAAACCATAAATTCTCATCATATAGAGAGCACAGGAAGGTTTTAAAGTGGGGAATAAGAGACACCATATAAAAGCGCTGGCGCTTTTACTGTTAGCATATCTTTTTATGCCTGTTGCCGTATGTGCCCAGCTTGTAATTACTGACTGCCAGGGCTTTACCCGCGCCGTGCAGAGCGTTGAGCCGGGGCAGCTAAGTAACGTTGAAATTAATGTAACTGACGCACTAGGTAATCCCGCTGACGGCATCCAGGTGCAGCTTACAAATTCAGCTACAGGGGAAGTTACCACCGCTGTGGCAAAAAACGGGGTAGCCACTTTTGAGAATTTAAGTAGCGGAACTTTCAGCGTCAGCAGTTCAGCCACGGGTGCTTCAATCGGTTCAGTCTCGGTCAGTACCGTAGGAGTAACGGCGGTTACTGCCACCACTGCTACAAGAGTAGGAGTAACTGCTACGAACGAGGCCGTTGCCGGAGTAACTGCCGTAACAAATGAAGTCGTAAACCAGATTAATAGC
>RFHI01000148.1 GCA_003696425.1 Candidatus Dadabacteria bacterium
CATTAAATGAGCAGTCATACAAACGGGGTAAGAAACGACTGGACAATAGAAGAGGTGCGCGAGCTTTATAAACTCCCTTTTCTTGAGCTTGTTTACCAGGCAGCTTCGGTTCACCGCAAATATCATAATCCCTCGGAGGTACAGGTTTGCACACTTCTTTCCATTAAAACAGGTGGCTGCCCGGAAGACTGCGGGTACTGCTCGCAGTCAGTGCACCACAAAAGCGCCGTGGAAATTCAGCCGCTTTTACAGCCGGAAGATGTGCTAAAGGCTGCTAGAAAGGCTAAAGAGGCGGGCGCAACGCGCTTCTGCATGGGGGCCGCCTGGCGCGAGGTGCGTGACGGCAAAGCCTTTGACCGCGTGCTGGAGATGATTCGCGGAGTAAATAATCTGGGGCTTGAAGTCTGCTGTACACTTGGGATGGTCTCAGAGGATCAGGCCAGAAAGCTTAAAGAGGCCGGGCTGCATGCCTATAACCATAACGTGGATACCTCGCCTGAATATTACGGCAAAGTGGTAACTACCAGGACTTATCAGGATCGCCTCGAAACTTTAAAAAACGTAAGAAGCGCCGGTATTACTGTATGTTGTGGCGGAATTCTTGGCCTTGGCGAGAGTGAGGAAGACAGAATTTCAATGCTTCATACCCTGGCTACACTTGAAAAGCATCCTGAGTCTGTTCCAATTAATACACTTGTGCCGATTGAAGGCACGCCGATGCAGGACAACCAGCCGGTAAGTGTCTGGGAGTTTATAAGGGTTATTGCAGTTTCCAGAATTTTAATGCCAGAGTCGATGGTACGGCTTGCTGCTGGAAGGATGGAGCTTAGCGCGGAGGCCCAGGCGCTGGCGTTTCTTGCAGGAGCAAATTCAATCTTTGCGGGTGAGAAGCTTCTTACTACACCCAATCCGGAGTTCGAGCGTGATATGGAGCTTTTTAGTGTTCTGGGACTTAAAGGTAAAGTGCCTGATAATGCCGAAAAGAGTATGCGGGCTGCAAATGCCTGAGTTGCGTTATGAGCTCTCATATTTTGGATATTGAACAAAGGCTTGAAGAGAGAAAGCAAAAAGGCCTTGGCAGGATTTTAAGAAATTTAGGTGGAGGAATAGACTTTTGCTCCAACGATTATCTCGGTCTGGCACGTTCTCAGGCTGTAAAAAGAAGAGTTATAAAGGCTCTTGAAGAGCAGACTATTATCGGTGGCAGCGGCTCGCGGCTGGTCTCTGGAGATAACAGTTATTATCATCAGCTTGAGGATTTTATAGCGCGCTATCACCGTGCCGAATCGGCCTTGATATTTAACTCGGGCTATACGGCAAATTTATCACTTTTTTCAACATTGCCGCGCCGCGCTGATACAGTTTTGTATGATCAGGCTGTGCACGCCTCAATCCGGGATGGAATAAGGCTTGGTACAGCAAAGTCATTTTCATTTCGTCATAATGATATCAGTGATCTTTTAAAAAAGGCTGAAAACGCGACCGGCCAGGTTTATATTGTTACAGAGTCAGTTTTCTCAATGGATGGCGACCTTGCTCCCTTAAGTGATCTCTCAGAGCTGGTTAAAGAGCGGGGCTTTCGGCTGGTAGTGGATGAAGCTCATGCTGTGGGGGTGTTTGGCCCGGGGGGCAGTGGCCGGGTGGTGGCTGAAGGGCTTGAAGATTTTGTTTTTGCACGGATTATAACCTTTGGAAAGGCGCTTGGAGCGTTCGGAGCAGCTGTTTTAGGATCTGAAATATTAAGGGAGTGGCTTATAAACTCTGCCAGGCCGTTTATCTATACTACAGCGCTCAGTCTTCCTGCGCTGGCGCATATTGAAGCGGCCTATCAGGAACTTAAAAGCAGAGAAGACCTGAGGGAGAGACTTACAGCATTAATAGCCTTTTTTAAGAAACGCGCTAAAGAGAGTAGCCTGCCGTTAATTGCAAATGACTCCGCCATTCAGCAGCTTCGAGTTTCGGGCAATCAGAATGTGCTAGACCTGGCAGATGCTCTTATAGGGTGCGGCTTTGATGTGCGCGCTTACCGCTCGCCAACTGTGCCGGCGGGCACAGAGAGAATCAGGATATGTCTGCATGCATTTAATAAGGAAGAACAGGTTAATGAATTAATAATGAGGGCAGAGGATTATTTAAGCAGGGCATGAAACTCTTTGTTACAGCAAACCATACCGGCGCCGGTAAGACGCTTGTTTCAGCGATACTGGTAGAGGCGCTAAAGGCGGATTACTGGAAGCCCGTTCAGTGTGGAAATTTAGAAAAAACTGATTCTGATACTGTGCAGGAACTTATATCAAATGATTTAAGCTACATTTTTCCGGAAAGATACAGACTTAAAGCACCGATGTCGCCGCATGCTGCTGCGGCAAAAGAGGGGGTAGAAATAAAGACAAGTGATTTTAGTCTGCCTGAAACCGATCGTCCGCTTGTTATTGAGGGGGCCGGAGGAGTACTTGTCCCGTTAAATGACAGCGACACTATGCTTGATTTAATTAAGTATACCGGAAGCTCTGTGGTGTTTGTTTCAAGGCATTATCTTGGAAGTATTAACCACACGCTCTTATCACTTGAAGTCCTTAAAACTCATGATATTAAAATAGCAGGAATTATCTTTAACGGCCCTGATTCTCCGGCAAGCGAAGAGGCAGTTTTAAGGCGTTTTAAATTTCCGGTTTTGGGTCGGATAAAAGAAGAAATATCGGTGGACAGAAAAACAGTACTTAATTATGCAAAGGTGATGTGTGAGCCGCTTAAGAGAATTGCAGCAGCGTGACAGTAAATACATCTGGCATCCTTTTACCCAGATGCAGCTTGAACCTTATGCTATTCCGATAGAAAGGGGTGAGGGGGCGCTTCTGTATGATCCCGAAGGGCGCGAATATATTGATGCGATCTCATCCTGGTGGGTCAATACGCACGGGCACGCAAATCCCAGGATTGCAGATGCCATTGCAAAACAGGCCCAAAAGCTTGAGCAGGTTATCTTTGCCGGGTTTACGCATGAGCCGGCGGTAGAGCTTGCTGAAAAGCTGCTTGGGATTCTTCCGGCTAACCAGGAGAGAATCTTTTTTTCAGACGACGGTTCAACTTCGGTAGAAGTAGCGCTTAAGCTGGCGATTCAGTACTGGCATAACAGGAAAGAAAACCGCAGAAAAATTATTGCCTTTGAGGATGCTTATCACGGCGATACCTTTGGCGCCATGTCGGTTACAGCGCGCGATACATTTACACTGCCTTTCCATGATTATCTCTTTGAGGTTTCGCGGATTCCTGTGCCTGTCAGTGGGTGTGAGGAGCAAGCTAAAGAGGCACTAAAGGGAGAGCTTCAGTCGGGTGGGGTTGCAGCCTTAATTATTGAGCCGCTTATACTGGGTGCCGGTGGAATGATTATGTATTCCCCCGAGGTGCTTGAGACGCTTGTCTCGCTGGCGCATGAATATGGAGCGCTTGTAATTGCTGATGAGGTTATGACCGGCTTTGGAAGGA
>RFHI01000149.1 GCA_003696425.1 Candidatus Dadabacteria bacterium
CTTTAAACCAGTGTGCCCGCTTAAAAAGACGCTCACCCTTACGGCCTCCAGAAACTTTATTTATGCTTTCAAACGCAAAGGCAGTTGATGACATCACAGAACTCCCTCTTTTTTCTTTAACAAATTGTATGTATTTCGAAAAAGAAAAACCCTGTCCAGCTTCAGGCTATCAGGAGTACAGACTCGGCAGCTAAAAACACGTCTCGTCGGTTCTACACAATCAGATTCTGCTGGAAAGTATTTGTCTGCAAAAACTGGTGGTAATATTTCTTTATACTTCCGATATTTAGCTGGCTTTAGGCTCGCCTCCAGCACTGTCTCGCTTATACTTTTTGGGGAGCTTTGAAAGCTTGCTTTTTTCCTTAAATACCACGTGCTGTCTTGCAATCGGATCATACTTCCTCAGTTCGCGCTTTACCCCGCCTTTTTGTTTACGCTTGTTCTTTCTGTCAGTATAAAAATATCCAGTACCTGCTGACGAGACGAGAAATACGGTTTCTTTGGGTGCCTTGGCCATATCTAAAACTCTATTTAATTAAAACAATCACTTAGCTAAAATCTACTTCCGGAATACGCGTCTGCCGGAAACTCAGTCAGAGGTGAAACTATGCCCCAAAAATCTATTGTTTTCAAGAGAGTCCGTTTACAATCAGCTACCCCTGCGGCTACTATATAAGCCTGAAAATGGACCACTTATTTGCTAATATATGGGAATAATTGACACTCTTAAATCTCGCGGGCTTTTTTATGATGCTTCTGAACCGGAAGCAATCAATAAACTGGCTGCAGGTACTCCCTTTTATGTTGGATTTGATCCAACTGCCCGGAGCCTGCAACTTGGCAACCTGGTTCCAATAATCGGCACCGCCCATTTGGCCCGTCTGGGCCTCAGGCCGATTATTCTCTTTGGGGGTGCAACCGGGGCAATTGGCGATCCCAGTGGAAAAAGTGAAGAGCGGAAACTGCTGGATCGCGCCACTATAGACGAGAATATAGCCCGGCAGACTGCACAATTTGAAGCAATTCTTAATAGGCTTGAGCTAAAAGCTGAGTTTGTAAATAATTATGACTGGACAGCCGATCTTACAACTCTAGATTTCTTAAGAGATATCGGAAAGCACTTTACCGTAAACTACATGCTGCAAAAAGAATCAGTAAAGACACGTCTTGCAAGCAGCGGTCTGTCTTTTACTGAATTCAGTTACATGATCCTGCAGGCCTACGACTTCTTACATCTGTACAAAACCAAAAATTGTGTACTGCAGATTGGCGGCTCTGACCAGTGGGGCAATATAACTGCTGGGCTTGAGTTGATCAGGAAGAAAATTCAGGGCACTGCTTACGCCCTGGCACTTCCACTTGTGACTGATAGTGAAGGAAAAAAATTCGGGAAAAGCGAATCTGGAGCAATCTGGCTTGACCCCGATATGACAAGCCCGTACAGACTGCATCAGTTTCTGCTAAATACAAATGACAGCGATGTAATAAGATTTATACGCCAACTGACGTTTATTGATGAGCAAACTATAGAAGAGCTTAAAGAATGTGTTAAAAATGAACCCCACCTCAGAAAGGCTCAAAAGGCCTTAGCCGATGCCATATGTACCTTTGTACACGGAGAAGAAGCTACAAAACTAGCAAAACGCTCAGCCGAAGTGCTTTTTGGTGGCTCTATTGAGGGTCTCTCGCAGGAACAGCTTGAAGAGATTTTCAGTGATGTCCCATCAAGCAGTATACGCCGTAGCGACTTAAAAAAACTTAGCGTAACTGAGCTCTTCAGCCGGGTGGGTTTAACATCATCCAAAGGTGAGGCAAAAAAATTGATCCAGAATGGGGGGGCTTATATAAGTAATAAGCGTATAAATGATATTGGTTTAAACACGACAGCGCTACCAGATTTTAATTCTTCTTTGGTAGTTTTAAGGGCAGGCAAAAAGTCTTATCACCTGTTAAAAATTTTTGATTAGATTAGACCTCAGCAATTTTGTCTAGGGAGATTATAGATGCATTTACTTAGCGCAAGACAACGCTCAATCAAAACGAATCTGTTCGCTCTTATTGCTATAACATTCATAACCATAGCTCCACTATCCTCTGCCAGCGCAGACGACTCATCTAAAAACGCAACTGTACAGTCTGCTCAAAAGCAGGACAAAACCTTACTAGAAAAATTTAACGAAAAGATGCTGGGACTGCTGTTTTTCGATATTTCAGGCGGCTCAATAGTAGTTGACCAGGTTGACCGTGCTGGAAACCCCATCAAAGATGATAACGGAGAGATAAAGAAAAAAACTGTCGAAGTTCCTTTTTTAGTAATGTTTCTGCTGGCAGGAGGAATCTTTTTTACCTTCTGGCATCGCTGGATAAACATAAGACTCTTTAGGCACGCAATTGATGTAGTTAAAGGCAAATTCGATAAAGACGGCGATCACGGCGAGATCTCCCACTTTAGAGCGCTAACCAGTGCGCTTTCTGCTACAGTAGGTCTGGGTAATATTGCCGGCGTTGCCATTGCCGTGCAGACAGGTGGCCCTGGAGCAGTCTTCTGGATGATAATAACCGCTATTTTTGGTATGAGCTCAAAATTTAACAGCTGCACGCTGGCTCAGATGTACCGCCAGGTTAATCCAGACGGCAGTATCTCGGGCGGTCCGATGTATTATCTGGACCTGGGTCTTCGCAACAAAGGTAAATTGCTCGGTTATTTAGGTAAGATTCTGGCGGTTCTGTACGCCCTTATGATTATGGGAGGCTCAATTGGCGGCGGTAATATGTTTCAGGCTAACCAGACTACTGAAGCGTTTATGAGCACCTTTAACCTGGCGCCCGGGAGTGAAATGATTATCGGCCTTATTATGGCCTTTTTTGTAGCAATAGTGATTTTAGGCGGCATTAAACGGATAGGGCTTGCTACCTCCCGAATTGTGCCGTTTATGTGCGGAGTTTATGTGCTGGCATCAATAATCGTCATTATAGTTAACATTCACCTGCTTCCTCAGTCGCTAAAGCTTATATTCACACAGGCCTTCAGCAAAAATGCGTTCTTTGGAGGCATTATGGGCGTAATGGTTAAAGGCATTACCAGAGCTGCTTTTTCAAACGAGGCCGGACTCGGAAGCGCCGCAATTGCTCATGCTGCCGCCAAAACTAACGAGCCGGTTAGAGAAGGTGTTGTTGCAATGCTTGGCCCCTTTATCGACACTATTATTATCTGCGTTATGACTGCCATGGTAGTAATTACTACCGGAGTCTGGAACGATCCCACGCTGGCCGATGTACACGGAAATGTTGGTGTATCAATCACAACCGTTGCCTTTGCCACGGTTATGCCCTGGTTCCCGTATGTACTTACAGTCTCAATTGCTCTCTTTGCCTACAGCACCATGATATCGTGGTGTTATTATGGAGAGCGTGGCTGGATATATCTTCTTGACCATTTTAACGGCATAGGACTTAAGACTGTTAACGTTTTTCGGATTGCATTTGTTGTTGCTGTAGTCTTTGGGGCAATTAAACCTCTTAAGGAAGTGCTTACCTTTACAGATATTATGGTCCTTAGCCTGGCTTTTCCTAATATTATTGGTGGCATTATTCTGGCTCCCGAAGTACGCAAACTCGTTCTGGACTACTGGGGCAGGCTTAAAAGCGGCCAGATGAAGCCGGCAGATTAGCTGCTGTTAGTATATTGTCCAATAATGCATCCTGTGAGATCCTCACCGTATGAAGGTTTTAACAGGCTTTGTATTTACATTTTTCGTCTTAATTCACTCCGCAATAGCACAATCTCCCAGTGCCGCTGCCAGTCCACGACAGGGCTGGGGAGAATTTAAAGTTGTTGAGCGCAGCACACACCGGCCCTGGTGGAATGAAGCGCTAATGTGGTTTCCAAATCGGATAATGGACGCTCTCGACATGTTTAGAGTCGATGTCGGGGTGGGCGGAGCAGCCGGAGCTGTGGTGCGGGTCACGCGCAGAGGACAGGTAGGTCTTAGAAGAATGTTTCCGGGTAGTCTGCGGGTTGGTTACTTCGGCAGAAAAGCGCCGTTTATTATAGAAAAATATGATGAGATCGGTATGGGCAGCACGTTTAAATCCTCTCCTGAGCGCGATATTTGCGCAGGAGAAATCGGCATTGGAGCTGATCTGCTTATTGGAGGTTATGCAGGAATTTGTTTGGAAGAAGTTCTGGACTTTACAGCCGGACTGTTTCTAATTGATGTAATGCAGGACGATAAGTAACCGTTAAGGAGCAATCCCACCAAAATATCTGAAAATATTCTCCCAAAAAAGCATCGGAACAAGTAGCGCTGCAGCAAGAAAGATAAATACAACTACATCAATTATCCAGTTCATCTGAAGCATTCGTGCGTTTAAAGCCAGCAGTTTTACCCTTGCAGGTGTATGCTGCACCACAGCATCATGAGGGTGATGCTCTACAACCTCCCCTTCTGTCTCAATACTGGTTATGTCTCTTTCAACTACACTGGGAGCAGGACCTACATGACCTAACACTTCTTCTATATTCTTACTAACCTGCTGAAAGGACTCATCAATCGCGTCCTCAAATGTATCCAGCAGCGCATCAACGTTTAAATCTTGATTGAGGGTTTCTCCGTGCAAAGACGACAGCTCTTTCACATCGATACTTATAATTCCTTTTTCAAGCATAGCAAGCAGAGAGTCCTGCAGATGGTAAGCGCTTAAGAGTGAGCATCGCTTTACCTCAGCAACCGTAACTGGAGTTTTTGCCATGTTATATATAATGCCTTCTTCATCGCTGAGTGCCAGTTCCTGAACAGGATTAGAGGTTATTACTGTTGCATCGCTGAAGTATTCTTCGAATTTTTCACGGTCACTATCCAGAGCCACCTGATCCAAAAGCAGTTGACCGACAGTTACTGATGCTCCAAAATCATGATCGACCTCTACCATTCTGGTTTTAAACGAGTAAAAAGCATTTGTAGTAAAATCAAGCTGATATAATCTGTTAAGCAATCTAGATCTTACTGCACGGCGAAAAATTTCCTCGTCTAAGAAACCATCCTCACAGCAGTTTTCACTCAGATACACGAAGAGTTCACTGTAATTTTTAAGGATCGGCAAACTAGCATCATTTACGTAGCCAGCATTTAAAAGGATCCTATGCACCTCTTCGTATTGATTATTTTCATAATCTAGTACTTCAACAATTTTTCCATGGTAAAATTCAAGTGCGATATTGGAGTCACCATAATTAATCTCGAGTACCCCCTGCCTTCTACGTTGAGAGAGTCCTCTCAGAACCTGTGAAAAATTATCAGAATTAATCACCCCGCTTTGCATCTAAGCCTCCTCCCATGAGAGGTATCCAAGGTAGTAAGAAACGACGATTAGCCCGGCCAGAAAAGAGACATAAAGCCCTGTAAGTCCTGGCAGCAGTTCAAAAAACGACTGAACTTCAAATGGCCACCCTAACAAAGGCATTAGGGCAAGAGTTGTAGCAGTAACCACCGCAAATGCTGCCATCGGTTTTCCAGCCAGCGCCCATACGCCTCCAGGTAAAATACCTATAAACCACACCAGCGGACGTGATAAGCTGTAGTTACTGTAGACTGTGTGAAACTTAATTTTCTTCTCCCGTCGCTTTCCAACCAAAAAGAAAAGTCCCCATAGCAGCAGGCCTATTACCACTATTGCTTTAGAATTTGTTCCAGGCATGATTGTAGCCGCACGTTGATCATAGTGTTTCTTTGAGTTCTGTATCGGCAACAGAGCAGAGTTGATTATCATCTTAAATGGAGGCCGAATTTCGGCTACTGCCATAGCACTATTTTTTCCCAATGCATCATCTCTGCTTTGCAGCTGATCTACTACGGTGCTGTTCAACTTGCGGGCACGAGCATAAAGCTGTCGAGCAGCAGCAGTATCGAGGAGCTCAAATTTAATCTTTGAGTAATCAAAATAAAACTCAGGAGTTGCCAGGCCCAGCTTTTCAGCTTCCTTAAAAAGCCGGTCAGCAGCTTTGGAATTGCCGAGTGCAAAGTAAATTAAACCCCGCTCAGCCACAGTCCACGGTTGTTTACCTAGTAATGATTCTGCCTTTGAAAAGGCAGTCATTGCCTGATCGTACTCACCATAATGTCTGAGTAGCTGCCCATAACTATAAAGAACCAGCGGATCGCGCTCCCGCTTCTCGATAAGCTGTTCCAGATTGTGGCGATCGGAAGCCTTAAATACACCTGAACTTACATCAAGCAGAGTCCTTATTCCCGGTGTAGTTAGCCAGAGCTGCATATTTTCTTTTAGCGGCATCAAGACTCCCCAAAGTACCAGCACACTACCTGATGCAGCTATCAAATAACGTCGTGAAGGCACAAATACGGCAATCAAGATACTCCAAGCCGTCAGTGTCCATAGTGGTCCGCAAAATACAGGTGCAACAAAAAGTATCAGCACTATAAACCAACTTGATATCCCTCTGATTGTATCAGGCAGCTTTCTAGCGATTATTCTAAAAAAATCAGGTATTCTGACACAGAGGTACATAAAGTAAGCTACATACAACCCGATGGTTAGAGCCCACAGAAAGGGATAAATACTATCCTTTAATATCGAGAAAAAAGCCGCTGGATAATACTGCAGGCCGGTAATTATTCGCCTGATCTGTTCAAGCAGACTGGCAGTATGAGTTTTTCTGGCAATTACAAGCGATGCCGCAACTACTCGAGGAGATAAGGGCGAAAGAGCAAGCGCACGTCTTGCATAAAATGCAGCTGAATCGATATCCCCATTACCATAGGCTTTATTAGCTTGAGTCAACAAATAAATCGAATAATCATCAAGAGAGCGGTAGTCGCCTTCCAGTCGTAGCACATTAAGTTGATTTAATGCTTTATTCGCTGCCTTCAGATCATTCTTGTTTATAGCCTGATAAACCTCACTCCATTTATTCTGTAATTTTATAGGCAAAGCGGTGGAACCAGGAATCTCACGTTGAATGCGCCAGTCAAGATTTTCTTTGACATTATCTTTAACACGGTAAGGCGGATCCGCGGGATCACTAATGACGTGCAGCCATTTTAAGTATGAGCCATATGTATGGTCACCCTCAAGTGGCTGTGCTCCTGCTGAAGCTAGAAACATACACAGCCAGATTAATTGCAGTGCAAACAACCTTGCTGATCTACCTGCAACCTCTAACATATTAACCACTTACTCCAATAAAAACTCTTCTCCTCTAATTGGATGAGCTGGCCGTTTCTATCGATTGCAAAGAAAAGGCCAGTTATTTCAAGATGCTTTCTGAGCAACCATTTAAAAATCAAACAAATCATTAAGCGTGGCCTCTTTTTCGGCATCATCAAGTGCCCCCTGCCAGCCGGCGCTTTCGCGCTTCTTTTTTCTGTCGCGTTCACGCCGTCTAAAATAATAAGAAAAAGGAGCGCGTATATACTCGTTTAATATTTCGAAATAATGCATATCCCCCTTAGAAAGTCCTTTTGCATGTTGCAATACATCCGACAGCCGATCTATCGCCTGAAGATGTAGCTCCATTTGTTTTTCATCTTCAGCAATTTTGCCAAATACTCTTGAGGCGGTATCTACAACATAAGCGTGCGGCTCAAGCTGTTTGTGCACAACGTCTTCATCGGGATTGTTTGAATATGCCTGTTTGTTATCAGAATGTTTTCCAGTATGAGTTTTTTCTTTGTGCTGATCGTGGGGTTCTTCTCCCCCTACGACATGTTTTACGATTTTTTTCTTTTTTTTGCGCGCCCGCTTTTTCCGGACTTTACAGGAAGTTTTAAGGGCGTTAAAAAGAGGCTTGCACGCCGGGCAGTTGGGGTCTTTTACGTCATTGAATTCCATCAGCTTCCAGAAAGTCTCCTGTCTTCCGTCCCTTCCCATATATTGGCACATCTTACGAAAGCTACGTTTGTACGATCCGTAACCCCTGAATCTAACCTTTTTCTTTTTATCTGACCTGTGGCTATCCGCTAGATGATGCTCTGTTTCAAAGGTTACAAAACCCTGATCGGCATATAGAGTATCGATGACGCAAAAAAGGCTACAGAGAGACAGCAGCGCTGCTAACTCACCGCGCAGAGCAATTACTTTATTACAGTTTTTAAATTTCATAATACTGGCACCGCACAACAAAGCGCTCCATATTTAATATGTCGTACGATCTCCTCATAATTTTGAGTACTTATCGTGAAAACTTTACTCTCAAGATAAATTCCTGTTTTAGATCCAAAAAGGTTGATTATCCCAGATAACATGCCTATATTACAGATAAATTTTGAACAAAGAGCTGTTGCCTGCGCAGCTTCATTTTTACCGGGAGAATGGAACCTTGGAATACAAAGAGACCATACTGGATGCAATTGGAAATACCCCGCTGGTTAAACTCAATAAAGTTGTCGGTGATAACGCTGCTACAGTGCTTGTAAAATGCGAGTTTATGAATCCCACCGGCTCAATTAAGGATCGTATGGCACTTCATATTATTGAGCAGGCAGAAAAAAATGGTCTACTTAAGCCGGGTGGTACAATTGTAGAAAATACATCAGGTAATACCGGTCTGGGAGTTGCAATGGTTGCTGCCGTTAAGGGCTACCGCTGTGTATTTACCATGCCTGATAAGATGAGTCAGGAAAAAATCAATATGATGAAAGCGTATGGGGCAGAAGTAATTATAACCCCGACTGATGTTCCAGGTGATTCACCAGACCATTATGTTAATGTGGCCAAACGGATCGCAAATGAAACCCCAGGGGCTTTTTATGTTAATCAGTACCACAACAAAGATAATATTGAGGCACATTATTTAAGTACCGGTAAAGAGATTTGGGAACAAACCGGGGGAGAATTTGATGTTTTTGTGGCTGGAACAGGAACAGGTGGAACATGCAGTGGGGTCGGTCGCTACATAAAAGAGAAAACTGACAAGATAAAAGTAGTTGGAGTTGATCCGGTTGGGAGTGTGCACTATCACTATTTTTATACCAAAACTCTGCCAACCCCTCATGTTTATATGGTTGAAGGTATTGGTGAGGATATTCTCTGTGGGGCACTTGATTTTTCAGTAATTGACGAAATGCGCCAGGTCAACGACAAGGAATCTTTTTTAATGGCCAGACGGTTAGTGAGAGAAGAAGGGTTATTTTGCGGTGGCTCCTCCGGGGCCTCTGCGCACATAGCCTGCCAGATAGCACGTGAAATTGGTCCCGGCAAAACCATTGTAGCAATACTTACCGATTCCGCCTCGCGTTATATTACCAAGCATCTTTCAGATGCGTGGATGAAAGATCACGGCTTTCTTGAAGCTGGTCCGGATCTAGGTTTGGTAGAAGATATCCTAGCGACTATGAATCAGACGCTGCAAACAGCCAGAGGGGATCAGAAGGTTGGAGAAGCGATACGACAGATGAAGGACAGTGGGGTTTCACAGCTTCCAGTTCTGGATCAAAGCGGAAAGCCGACTCACATGGTTGATGAAGTTGATTTGCTGCGCGGCTTGCAGTCCGGAGAGATTACAGCTGACTCGCCGCTTTCCAGTGTAGCACATGAGATAAGTGGACTGATTTATCCCAAAGCTCGTATTGAAGAACTTTATAGTATTTTTGAAAACGGCCACGTTGCTGTAGTTGTTGACAGCAATAAATTAGTAGGAATTATTTCTAAAATTGATTTAATAGATTTTATGGGAAAGCAAAATAAAAATGGGAAATGACAAATATAAATTCGGCACACTTGCTATTCATGCGGGGCAGGCACCCGATCCAAAGTATGGAGCAATAAACGTTCCGATTTATCAGACTTCAACTTATGTGCAGAAAAGTCCGGGGCAATTCTTTGAAAACTATGATTATTCACGGGTAAACAACCCTACCCGTGAAGCGCTTGAAAAAAACATTGCTGCGCTTGAAGGCGGCAGACGGGGTCTGGCTTTTTCGTCAGGGCTTTCTGCAATTGCTGCCATCTTTCAGCAGCTTAAGGCTGGCGACCATATTGTTCTCTGCGATGACGTTTATGGGGGGACTTATCGGCTGCTTAATATGTTTTTTAAAAAGTTCGGTCTTGAATTTACTGTTGTTGATATGACCGAGCCTGAGAATGTTAAAAAAGCGATCAGAGATAATACTAAGCTGGTTTTTCTTGAAACTCCGACCAATCCCCTTCTTAAAATAATTGATATAAGAAGAATCTCTGAAGTTACAAGAGAGCGCGGAGTGCTTGTTGCGGTAGATAACACCTTTGCAACACCGTATCTTCAACGACCACTTGAGTTCGGTGCAGATATAGTCGCCCACTCTACCACCAAGTATCTTGCCGGCCACTCGGATCTGGTTGGCGGAATGCTAGTTGTAAATGATGATAAGCTCGCCGAGGGATTGCATCTTGCACAGTACGCTATTGGGGCCGTACCAGGCGTGATGGACTGTTATTTAACACTGCGCTCGACCAAGACTTTGCATCTTAGAATGGATCGTCACTGCAGGAATGCAGAAGCTGTTGCCAACTTTCTTGCTGAGCACCCTAAAGTTGAAAAAGTGCTTTACCCGGGGCTAGAGAGCCATCCGCAACACTCGCTTGCAAAAGAGCAGATGTCCAATTACGGCGGCATGGTTTCTTTTTATATAAAAGGCACACTTGCTGATGCCCGCCGCTTTCTTGAGCGCACGCGCATTTTTTCACTGGCTGAATCACTTGGCGGAGTTGAATCCCTGGTAGAGCATCCAGCTATTATGACACATGCTTCCGTGCCGGAAGATCAACGTAACGCACTTGGGATAAGTGATACCCTGATACGGCTTTCTGTGGGCGTTGAAGACTCAGAGGATCTTATATCAGATCTGAAAGAAGCGTTAGAATAGGGGCGTTTACTGGTTCTGATATCGTAGTGAATTAAGCTCTGAAGTAGTATTAATTCAGCTAACAACGGCTTCGCTAGGTATCAGTCACCCCGTGTGAGTTAAATCCACTTAAAGTAAAGACATTAATGCTAATCTATCACTATGGCCTACAGCTGAAGCAGCAGCGCCCGAATCTCTATGGTTGGCGGCTACTAAAGGAAGTCAAGGCCCACCAGCTCGGCAACATTCAAGCATCTAAGTACTACTAACCACTGGAATAAAATTCCCGGGTCTTTTTTAAATACTCCTCAAGCGGTTCAAGACCAACATTACGGCGTCTCTGATCTACTGTGTCTGGATCTTTAATAGGGATTGGCACAAGCTTGCCCTCACCATTCTGTGCCAACTGAGTGCCATATACTTGATACCCTTCTTTATTAACTAAGATGCGGTCCTCAAGGTAAGCAATTTCATGTGGCTGCACCTCTCCTGGACGCTGTTCTTTCAATAGCTTAAGGGCTGTTTCCTGAAACTCCAAGTCATGGTCAGCATGCTGCGCTATTAACCAGGCATTGTGTGAAGCCTTCTTACCAACAAGACTGACAGCAGGTCAATTTCCAAGCTCTTCAATTATCTCCTTAAGGCGCTTAGTATTTTTTCTGTCGACTTCAAAATCCCACGGGGCACCATTCCTAAATGACTCTCTCATTGCCTGATCAACTTCAGCCATAGCGTTCAGCTCATTAGCAATCTGAGGATATCGACCTCTTTGGTCTCGGTCAGCTGCAAAGTTTGTCATCATTACCTTCCATTATAGCTTCAGGTTGATCTTTACTCAAAACAGCCTGCCCCTGCCTACTCCTCTTCCCCAAGGTATCAGGCACCCCGTGTAGATTAAATTCACTTAAAGCA
>RFHI01000150.1 GCA_003696425.1 Candidatus Dadabacteria bacterium
ACTGTAACCGGCCATCAGTAACCGGAAAATCTGAAATCTGCTTTCGGCTTTACAGTTTACTGAATTTCTGATTTTCTGGGGCTGTAGCTGCAGCTGATAACTGATTAGCTGTTGCTGAGTGCCAGGGGCGGTATAACAGGATATTAACCGATCAAACCTGACGTCAACGATTACGATCTTTATCCTCATATCTTTACAGACAGAAACTGCTGCCACTTACTGTATAACCATCATTCAGGGATATCTTCTCTAAGTAAAAAACAGGCTGTGAAGTTACCTTCACAGCCTGGTGTTGGAGGGTTGTGATAGTGTTTGAGGTTCTTCTTATTGAAGATCTGTACAGGCTGTGTACCGGCGGGTTAGCTTGTTCCAAGGAAAAAATGCTACCCTAACACCCACTCGACACACTCACCATTTTCTGCGCCTTTACATTATTGGGGGCGCTGTCTTCCGACATTCTCCATTATAGAGTTAAAAATTTACACTTTCAACATCTGTGCCAATAGTTATGTAAAAAAAATACACTGATGTAACCAAAAAGTTATTACTTTACATGATATATGAGAAATATTAGTATGTTATCGTACAAGTAGAATATGTCCGAAATGCTCCTGAGGGCTGTAATTTAAGGACATATGATTACGTTGGAGAGGTTGGGATCAGCCAGGACAGTGCCGGATCCCGGTAAAATCTTTTTTGAATCAGGAAGCTAAAGCTGCCGGGCTTTGCTTCCGACTGCTCTATGTGAAGGCAGCCAGTATAAAAATTTTACCTTTTTAAAACATAGTGCTAGAAAGAAAGACACAGCTTGCACTCCTGGAATCCCTGTTAAAGCCTGTGGCGCGCTTTTGCCTGAGGCACTCTCAGTCTATTCAAGATCTTGTAAATACAGCTAAAGTTGTTTTTGTTAAGGTGGCTGAAGAGGAGATCAGAAAAACCACTGATAAGGTAAATGTCACCAGGCTGAGCGTTATGACCGGGCTTTACCGTAACGAGGTAGCCCGAATCTACCGCGACGGTAAGGATGAACCGGTTGGCCACGAAAGCGAACTCAGCCGTGTGATTGGCCAGTGGCGCCACGATCCGCGCTTTCGGACAAAGGCCGGAAAGCCCAGGGTGTTAACTTTTAAAGGACCTGATAGCGAATTTGCAGAACTGGTAACATCGGTCAGTAAGAATTTAAAGCCGGGCTCTATAGAGTTTGAGTTAAGAAGGCTTAATTACGTGGAAGAAACTCCGCGCGGACTTAAGCTTAAAATGGAGATGCCCGGCCTTGAGGGCGATCCGGTGAAAGGCTTTCAGATTGTAAGTGATGATATTGATACCCTGATTAAGGCGGTTGAGGAAAATATGCTTAACCGCTACGAGGTCTCAAATCTTCATATCCGTACAGAATACGACAATATATCTAAAAAAGACCTGAAAGAGATACGCCAGTGGTTTGTAGAGCGCGGCAAGCGCTTTCACCGCGAAGCGCGCGAATTTCTTTCCAAATACGATCGCGATGTTAATCCGGAAATTCCTGAAGATCAGGCCGGGGCACGGGTGGCGGTAGGAAGTTTCAGCCTGACTACAGATCCGCGGGAGCTGGAATAACCGGGCTTATACGAAAAATTCCTATAATTTCTGTTCATTGTAAATTTTTTCAAAATAAACTGAAGCAGAACAGCTTAATTTGCTGAGATGTGACCAGAGATGTGTAAATAATTTGTGTTGTAGGGTGTAGGGTACAATGAAAAATTTAAAATCCAGTCGGGGTTCTTCCACTGTAGAATATCTCTTAGGTGTAGCTTTAGTAATAATGCTGGTGCTTTCCGGTGTGAAGAACTTTGGTATTCAAACAAAATTAGTTTTTGACTGTGCCGGAGGATCGATTTCATCCCTTTCGGACTCAGAGATTGCCGGTGGGCCGCCTGTTCCTGGCCAGCCAAAACCGAAACTGTTTCAGTGTCCCAAGTTAAACTGGGAAAAGTAGAATCAGTTTCTAATATTTCCAGGTTAAGTTGGCAGGGTGTGAGCTACAGTGAAAAATCTTAAATCCGAATCAGGTGCAACAATTATAGAATATATCTTGGGACTTCTTTTAGTAGGGTCTCTGGTAGCAGCCAGTGCCTGGTATATAGGAGAAAACGCAGGGAATGTTTTCGCGCAGGCTGGCGGGTCAATTTCATCACTTGCTGGTGAGGAAGTTTTGGGTTCTCCCACTCCTCCCGGCACTCCTCCCGGGCGGCCACGATTAGAAAAAAAACAGAGACCAAAGCCCAAACCAAACGGTATTTAGTAATAACTGCGGAATTAAAGATATAGATATAAATTTTTTATTTCTTTGTTACTTTCTCTTAAGCTCTGCCTGCCCGCTGTAATGAGCCGGCCGCGAACAGCGATCCGTGGCCTCGTATTTTAGCACTCCACTGTCCGGCGTTTTAAGTTTAAAGCTGCATTTATAATCGCGGCAGCCACCTGAAGCTCCCTTGATTTCAAAATTTAAAAGATCCCCCTGGATTTTACCGTTTTTAAAACGCCAGCCGGCGTGCCAGACGCCTTCTGCCTGCCTTTCATTTGCTGCTGTTATAATAAGCGTCGAAGCTGATGCAAATCCTCCCTTTGAATTTCGCATCGGTCCGCGCCAGACGCCTTTAAAGTTATTAGCACCTGCGTGCTTTGCCGGAGAAAAAAGCCCGTTTTTGTAGGCATTGTCAAGAAAGAGCTTAAAGCGCTCTTTTATTTCCCTTTCAGCTGCTCTGGCATCGTCTGAAACAAGTGATATTTCAAAGGCAATATCGCCGATTCTTTTTCTGGCAATGAATTCATAACTTATGTTACCAGCTTCTAAAAGTTTTCTGGCCCAGATATCAGGGGTGTTTTTTTTATCAGCTCCTGACAGGATTTTTTTCCAAAGTTCAGGCTCAGGAATCTCTTTTGGTGCTTTTCCCACTTCAATTTTATAAGCCCCACCTGCTACCCCGGAACC
>RFHI01000015.1 GCA_003696425.1 Candidatus Dadabacteria bacterium
GGATACAGTTAAAAAGCCGGCAGCTATTAACAGCGCATTTGCAACCCGTTACAGATATCCGACCAGAAGCGAATGTCTTGCAAGTCAGAAAAAGCTAATCGGGATGAATCTCGGTTGCGATCGCTTCCCCGAATCTTATGATGGCACAGAAAATAGAAAGAGAATTACTACTGCTCTGGCAAACGCGCGGGAAGCGAAGAAGGAAGGTAGTTTGATAGATGCGTCTGATAAAAACACTGAAAAGAAAAAAGCTCCGTCTGTTGATGAAGATGTTGTTTTAGCTAAAAGAGAGCCAGAGAAAAATGCTTCAACAGTTGCCTCGGAGCAGCAAGAGGAAAAAGTTGCTTCTGATGCAACGAACTTGACCGAGCGCGAAACCAAAGCCTCTATGCAGCATTTTCCAACCCGTAAAGAGTGTCTTAAAAACCAGAAGAAAATGCTGGCGGTTAATTTAAACTGCAAAAGGTTTCCTGAAAGCTATAGTGTGCAGACTCGAAAAAAGGGTGGCGGAACCGAACCTGAAAAAGCTTCTCCGAAAAAGCAGGAAGAAAATATCAACCCTGAAAAAGCGCGCTGTCTTAAGGCGCAAAGTTCAATGTTTGGTATTGATTTGGATTGCGGGCGTTTTGACAGGTAAAACGATAAAACAATACATACTTTGTGTTATCCACAGAATCAACGAGTTATAATAATTGAATTGCTAACTCATCTATTATCAAACAACTGTAAGTGAATGTTGTAATTTTTAATTTTCTGTAACAGTTTTATTAAATAGCTTTCAAACAGTCTTGACGCCTCTAGTAATTGTAATAGATTCAAAGTCGGGCGGCAGGCCGAAATAAATTATTTTGCGCATGAGCTTTTTTGAAATTTTTTTGGTCGCCGCCTGCCGTGCTGTAAAAAGTACTTTGTGCACTGATTTTATGCCGGCAGAGGTTGTTGTTTTTAAGCTGGCGTAATGGAGTGTATCTTCACATGTGAAGTTATGCTGTAAATTAAATAGGAGATAAGGAAATATGGCTAATAACAAATTGGCTAAATTTACGTTGCTGGCAGCTATTTTTTGCCTGGCAACAGTGATAATTCCGGCCAGTTCGTACGCCGTTCCTAACTTTGCACGTAAAACAGGCCTGGCCTGTTCATCGTGTCACTCCAGCTTTCCAAGGCTTAATGCTTTTGGACGGGAGTTCTTCAGGAATGGTTATGTAAGAACCGGCGAAACCGAGCCGATGTTTGAGCTCAGTGAAACAGCCTTTCTTGATAAAAACCTTTTTGGCGTATTGGCCAAGATGAGGCCTTATGACAAGAAGGATAGTGGCGATTCAAAGATTAGAGCCTTCCATGAGATCGAGCTGTTTATAGCTGGGTCTTCCGGCGGGGTTCTCGGCAATAATCTGTCGTTCTTTGCTGAAATTGAAGCTGAAGATGAAACAGACTTTTCTCTTGAGCTTGCCCCGTTTGAGGCTGCCTATCACTTTATGCCGGAGTTCTCAATTTACTTTGGTAACCGCTCTCTGGCAGATGGTGATCCTTTCGGCACAATTACAAATCATGGTCGTGTAACTCGCAGCAAGAGAGTTGCTTTTAACCAGACTTTTTCTTCTGGCAATAACCCGGATGCCAAGAAACAGGGTATAGCTGTTAAAGGTACCATTAATGACGCATTTTATTATGCTGCCAGGATTGGAACCGATAACGGTGATCCAGAAGGTGAGGGCGAAGAGGATTTTGCAGGCCGTGTAGCCTACATCTTCCCGTGGTGTGACCATGCATTCCACATCGGTGGATATTATGCTGATGGTAAGCAGGCTGTAGTTGGCGCAGCTGGTGGAACAACTGATGTTGACTTCACCCGCTGGATTATTGATGCCATGTATGACACTGATGATTTTACCGTCATCTTTGCCTACCAGAATGCTGATGATGACACAGTCGCTGGCGGTTCTGAGACTAACACGGGCTGGTACGCTGAAGGGTCATATTACTATCGTAAGGATGGTAATCCGCTATTTGTTCCGACAGTGCGCTGGGATCAGTATGAGACCAACGACGGTAATGACGACTACAGTGAGCTGACAGTACAGCTGGCTTATTACTTCAAGGAAAACATCAAGGCCTTTGTTGAGTACTGGAACCAGGTTGATACACCTGATGGTGTAGATGATGACAGCCGCTGGACAGTACAGATCGAGGCCGGCCTGTAATCTGCTCACGGAGCGTTATTAGAATAAAAAGAATAACGACGGGGGCGCTCCGAGGTTTACTTGGAGTGCCCCTTTAATTTTTGAATTGCACATTTGTTTGAAGTGCTCGTTTTGGGGTCGGTGTATAATTGAGGTTATTATTTAGTTTGAACCGGAAGCTGTTATTGACCAATCTACACTACAGGAGTACAAATAAAGCGCGAAGCATGATTTTATTGCAACGATTTTTTCGAGGCTGATATGGAAATGAATAAGCACGGTATAGTTATTGCGGCTCTTATGTTGCTACTCCTGGTGGTGTTTAGCCCGTTTGCCTTGGCCGAGGAAAAAAAGAAGTTCTCGGCTGATAAGGGCCGACCTTTTATTCCCTCCGCGGAAAGAAAAGGCTACACCCCAGAACTGGAACAGGGCTATAAGCTTACGATAGCCAATGATAAGTGTGCCAAGTGTCATACCGCTGCCCGCGCGCTTAATACAATCATGTATAATGTCGAGGACTGGAAGCGCTATATCAAGCGCATGATGAACAAACCCAAGGCAAATTTAAGTAAAGATGAGGCAAAGCTGATTTACAGGTTTCTTAAATATGACCAGCTGAACCGCAAGGAAAAGGCTCCACAGGATTTTTATGCCCCGGAAGGTATGGATATGCCTGATGTGTCTGAGATCAGCTGGTATAAAGAGGATAAGCTTCCCAAGAACTGGGATAAGGTCAGTAACAAGGCCAAGGAATAATATAATGATAAGACAGCTGTCTCGCGTATGTCTGCTTGTGTTCGCAATGCACCTGTGTGCCTGCAGCCGGGGGGACAGCGATATCGCGGCCAGGATACAGTCAGCTTCGCCGCAGCCGTTTTATCCAGTTAGCCACGCGCTTGACAGTAAAGAGAGAGGGGCTTTGCTTTTTAAGCGTTACGGCTGCCATCTCTGTCACGGCAAGAATGCGGAGGGGGGATTTAAAAACCCGAACAGTGAAACCGGTGGAGTAATAGGTGGGCTTACCAAGGTTGCAGAGGGGTATACC
>RFHI01000151.1 GCA_003696425.1 Candidatus Dadabacteria bacterium
AATTTTAGTAACTCCAAGTAGACTGCCTAATTAATTGGTCAAAAGACCAGTCTCGTTATTCATGGTTTTACTACCAGTCGTAGTCCTACTGCGAGGCGCACTTTTGGCCGATCTTGAATGACTAAGCGTTCACTGGGGTAAAAAACTGCTGTTTGAACCTATTTAGGGAGCGCGAAAATGAGTACTAATTCTCCTTATTTCTTGTCATCCCCTGATCGGGGATGGCAGTTTTCGTGAACGCTTAATATTATCACCCCGGATTTGCTCCGCAAATCCACCCCTGAGGGGTTGGTAGACAACTTAATTGGTTAACTAGCATTGTGTGGTTAACCGTTGAATTGTGCTCGCCATACTCCATCCTGCGCTTTTTTAATCCAACCTCGGCTCAAAATTGCGCCTCTCGTGACGGATTCTCATGAAAAATGCGGGATAAACGGCAAACACGTACAGGTTGTTAGGAACTGATGTTATGATTATGGCTTTTCCCAAGTATGTGTAAATCCATAAGTTCATTTTTAAAATAACCGGACGGGATTTTTCTTCCGCGAAAGAGTCTTTTAAATTTAGTTTTGCAGCGTCTTTTACTTATGTGATGATGGCAGATGTGCTTTAGCTTAAGTTCATCGGGAATTAGATTAAAATACGAAAGCCACAGATACACCTGCTCGGCTGCAATCCGGTGCGCAATTTCGTTTGGGTGTGAGTCGTGCCCAACAACCACCTGAAGCCGGCTGTTATCAAGCCCATAATAAGCATACAAAAGGTCAGCGTGCGGAATTTTATTCTCAGCCAGCAGGCGGGTTATTTTATCGTGTGTGTTAAAAAAAGGATAATCTCTATCGAGTTTGAAGGTAAAGATCGGAAAGATAAAAGCAAAAAGCTTTACCCCGTTTTTTTCTGTAAGATGTTTAATGTTACGAATCGACTGAGCAAAAGCGCTCCATGTATCCGGTTTTTCAAAAAGCTCCCGGTGGTACCTGATATAGTCTTTGTGAGTGCGGGTGTTATGCAGGCGGGTAGCTATAAAGCCCAGAGCTTTACTGTAATATAAAAGTGGTGTTTTTTCTTTTGATATTTTAAGCGGGCCAAAGGCGTAGGCTTCCGGGTGTTTTTGCGAGATTTCGGTAAAGGTGTGAAACTCGGCATCATTTAATGTGATCTGTAAAATCACAAGATCGGCCCCTTCGCGAACTGCCTGCTTTACAGCACGTACTTCAAAGAGCGTTGAAAGTCCCGGAGTACCGTAATTAATAACTCTGACCGAGTTAAATTTTCCATCGACGGGTAACCTTTGTGAGAGTATGCGTTCAAGCCGGTTGGCATAAACATCATCAAACTGAAGCATGTGCGGGAAGGTAAATGAATCTCCTACAGCAGCAACTCTAAACTCTCCAGCCGGTTTTGGTATTACATATTTTCTGTTTTTAAGTTCACGCCGGTTGTCATCCGGTCTCACAAAAAACCAGGGCCTTTCATCGAGATGAACAACTTCCGGTTTTTTAAAATAGCTTATTAGGCGAAGAGCTATCTCAAGGGCTATAAAGGCAAACAATAGACCCATTAAGCTGATAAGCAAGTTGATAAATGTTCTTTTTAAGATACTGGCCATGCAGGATATGTATCACCAGGCAGTCTGGCAGACAAGCAGGCCAGATGGAGGATTAATGTCGGTGGGCAGGAGACACGCAAGCATCGGATTTTTTGAGCCACAGAAAGCCACAGATTAAAACGTAAACGAAAGGAAACCAGATATAGTTTTGAAGTCCCTTTCCAGTCAGGCCAACTGCCATTGAAATATTTGAAAGCAGCATTACTGCTGGAATCAAAAATGTATAGCTTGTTACTTTGGAGTTATCTGCTAAAAGCCTTGTAAAAATCCAGAATATTACCGGAAACATCAGGACGTAATCATATACCCACCCGTAGGGGGAAGTAATAAGACTAAGCGGGATGATTGCTGCTGTATCCTGCAGGCTTATAACAGGACGGCGGATCAGGAGAAAGGCTATAAACCCCAGAGCGGTTATAAGCGTTGGAAGAAATCTGATAAACAGCCTGTGAATTCCGCTAAGCCCCTGAAGCCAGCTTCCAACAGTCGGAGTTTGAAAGTTAATTGGAGGATTTAAGGCTGCCTTCAAATAGTAGTGATAAATATCGCTGTTAAAGATAAGCGGAAAAAGCGCAAAAAGCAGCGTAGTCCCCAGAAAACCAGTCAGCCAATTATAATCCCGGCTAGATATAGTACGCCACAATAGAGCAATATAGAAGAGATAAAGCAGGTGAGGTTTAATTAAAGTTAACGCCAGAAAAGAGCCGGCTAAAAAGGAGTGCTTATTTTTTTTGCTTTTTAATGCAAAGTAAATAAACCCGGAAAGCCCCAGCAATAACAGTGGGGATATCTGTCCGTAGTATAGTGCAAGCGCGCAGGGATAAAAGCTAAGAAAGGTGATAGATCTTAGAAACAACAGCACTTTCGGAATGCTGTAATTAAAATCATAAGCTGATGAACATAATTTGTAGGAGGTAAGATAAAGTGCCGTTGAAATAAATCCCCACAGAAATACAAGAAGGCTAAATGAAACCAAAGCGAATGGGACAATTACGATGAATATTAGAGGAGGATTCCACAAAAGAACAGCCTCACCGAAATTTACTACTTTTCGCTCTAGCTCCGTTATAAAATCCGGGTTGTAAGGATTCTTGCCTGAAATGAGGAGTTTTGCCGCAGCCCAATACTGCACCAAGTCGACAGACCCGAAGTGTTCCGGTATCCCCTCGCTAATCAATACAAATGTAAATAAGGCTATCAGAAAAATATAAATCGATACTCTAATTTTTCTATTAACTAGCATTAAGCGGAATATAAAAAATGTTTAACTGATTTTGAGAAAATATATAACTGCGGCCAGTGCAGCCA
>RFHI01000152.1 GCA_003696425.1 Candidatus Dadabacteria bacterium
CTATAGCGAATAACTCATCCGGCATTTTTTATAAACTCTTCTATCTGAGTTCGTTCTTTCGGAATAGCTCTGCTTAAAATTTTGGCGCCATCTCTTGTAACCAGAATATCATCCTCAATTCTGATTCCACATGCAGGTATTTGTCCCGTTTTTTTTGCAAAGTAAAGCCCGGGCTCAATAGTTATAACCATGCCCTCTTTTAAAAGCGCTTTATTATTATTTCTAAGGTTACTGAGGTCATGGGTATCAATTCCTAAACTGTGGCCAATCCCGTGCGGAAAATAGAGGCGATAAGCTCCCTTTTTAAAAGCTTTCTGCCAGGGGCCTCTTATCACTCCGAGTTTACAAAGACCGCGGGTTAGAACTCTGGCAGCAGCGTTATAAAGCTTTCCGGTAGTAACTCCGGGTCTTACAGCTTCTATGGCAGCATACTGGGCTTCAAGCACAATATCGTAAAGCCTTAAAAGCAGTTCATTTTTAAAGACTCCAGCCACAGGGAAAACACGCGTTATATCAGCTGAGTAAAGTTCGTACTCAGCTCCGCAGTCAACAAGCAGGAGCTCGCTGCGCTGCAGGCGTCTCATATGAGCTGAATAATGCAGCGTGGCTGCCGAGCGTCCGGCTGCAACGATAGAGGGGAAAGCTACTTCAGCACCAGATTCTCTAAAGGCATTTTCAAGTCTGGTTTTAATATCGCTTTCATTCACCCCGGGTTTTATCAATGCTGATATATGTTCAAGTCCAACAGAAGTTATATTAATTGCCTTTTGAATTATCTTAATTTCTCCTGAGTCTTTAATCACTCTTAAAGGCTCAAGCAGCACATCACTGTGTGAAAAATGAATAGGGTAATCGCTTCGTTTGGAAGAGGGGAGAGCAAAGAGTTTTTCTGCAATTTTTTGGGCAACTGTGCCGGTATCGTTTTGATAGTAAAGGTGATTTATTTTACGAAGTGCTTTTAGAATATCAGAGTTTAAATTATCTGAAACAACCAGCTCAGCACCGAGTTTTTTAGCCGTTGGCTGCAAGTTTGGCGGCGGCCCTTCCCACAATACAGTTCGGGAATCTCTTCTCTGGACAAAGAGCTGTGGCTTATTCTTTGCAGTAATAAGAAGTGCTACCCCTGGCTCTTTTATGCCAGTCAGGTAATAAAAATCACTCTGCTGGCGGTAGGGATAAAAAGTATCGCGCGAGCGAAGCACCTCTTTAGCACTGCTTAAAAGCAGCGCTGCCGGCCGGGCTTCAAGTTTAAGCTGTTTTTTAATGTTTTGAATTCGTTTGCGGCTCATAAGTTATCTTAGCCTGTGTTTATTGTATCCAGCTAAAACCCGGTTAAATATATAGATATTTCCTGTGCTTGGCCAGTTATTTTAGCCTGGACCAAAACTGCTGATAGCCTTATAATTAACTCAGAAACAGTTGTGAGCATATTTCATAATTGTTCCTGAGTCCAAGGAAGAGAAAGCGAAGAGGGATACATGTGGCAGTTCTGCTGCCAGACCTTTTCGCGCGGACAGATGTCCTCCAAAAAAGCCAGCCCGACAGGCTGGCTTTTGCTTTTTATGAGATGGAGGCTAACCAGTTAACATGGCCACAGCGTTACCGGAGATTTTTGAGAAAGTTTATATTGTAACTGAAGCCGATACGGTTAAGATTTATGACCATGTTCATCATGCGCAATCGTTTTATATGCTTGAGCGTGCACGTCTGGACTATCTTGAAAGTATAGGTTTTCCGGATAAATATTTTTTTGAGCGTGATCTCTTACTAGTTATTTATTCAATCAGTGCAACCTATAAACGCGAGATTAAAAAGGGGCAGGTAAAAATCACCTGTCAGGACGTAAAACTGAGTGAAGACAGGCGAAGCCTCTATATGACTCAGATCTTTTATAACCAGAGGGGCAAAGAGGCAATAGTGGCTTCGGTTCATTCAATGTGCATGCATGCTAAAAGACGGCGGGCAGTAAGGTTCCCGGAGGAGTTCTCAGCTCTCTTTATCGGCTGAATTACAATTGAGCTATGTTTTATATAACTGAAATCATTGACCTTATTTAAATTGCCTGAATAGTCCTCAAATTGACGGTATAATCAAAGTGTTATAAGCTTAACAACCGTTTTAAATTAACTTGATTTTACTTGGTAAGAAATTATGCGTGAAGGTATTCATCCTGAATATTATGAAGCCACAGTAACATGTGCCGGCTGTGGGACTACTTTTGTAACCGGTTCAACTGTTCCTGAAATTAAGATAAACGTATGCTCTAACTGTCATCCGTTTTATAGCGGCAAGCAGAAGATTGTTGACTCGGAAGGTCGCGTGGATGCTTTTAAACGTAAGTATGCTAAATTTCAGAAACAGCAGGCTGCCAAAACTGCTTCCTGATTGAAATCATAGAAAGTGCAAAAAATTATCAGCCGACCCAAGGCTTCAGTATTTTTCGGCGCATTAGTGCTGTTATTATTACTGCTGCAGGGTGGTTGTACCCGAAAGTCACATTCAGGCCTTGCCCCTGGCGACGTTGCCCCTGACTTTAATGTTGTACCGATAGACCATCAGACTGAAAAGGTAAGTTTATCTGACTTTAGAGGTAAGGTCGTTTTACTTAATTTCTGGGCTTCATGGTGCGGGCCGTGCATCTCGGAGCTTCCGGCGCTTGAGAGGGCATATGCACGTCTTAAATCAGAAGGATTTGTGGTAGTTGCAGTAGGTATTGATGATCACGTGTCATCCTTGAAAGACTTTAAGGAGCGCTACGGCCTTACCTTTCCGGTACTTTTTGATGCCAACGGCCAGGCCAGTTTCCGTTACGGGGTGCGCGGTGTGCCCGAGACATTTTTTATTGACCGCCAGGGCAAAATTGCGCTTTTTAACGATCCGCTTCAGGGAGTCTTAACAGCGCGGGTTTCCGGCCCGCGTGAGTGGGATTCTCCGGCTGTAATTAGCAGGTTAAGGGAGCTGCTTAAGGGGAATCAAGCAAAAGAGAAGAGTTAGTCGGAATTACAGGCACTATTCATTAATATAGAAAGCTTCTATAATTGTATATACGGCTAAGGTAAAGAAGATTTCTACCAATATCCCTGAAGATCTGCTAAAAAAATGCCTGCCGCCTTACAAATCTTAATCTTACTGAAGCGTTAATTGCCGGGCTTCAATAGCTTATTGCGCGGCACGGGCGTTAGGTAATTGTAGATTTAAAGGATAAGGTAAAGATTGATCCCGATTCAGATAAAATCCGGCAGCGCGTTACTACAAACATGCCAGCGTATTATTGCCGTCAGAGGTTGCCACGTTAAAGGAGCTTAACTCGCCACTATCGCTCACTGTAGCGGTGCCGGTTACCGTCAGCACCTGGCCGCTTCCGCCATTTTGGGCAACTGTAATCGAGCCGCTGGCTGTGCCGTCACTGGCAACCTTAATCTGTGAAGTCATGGTGGCAGTAGTATCACCACTTACGCTTTTCTGGTTTTCAAAGGCAACTGAAAAAGTGTCGTTTCCAAGCTGGGTCGATTTTAAGTTATTTACTACATAAGTTTCAGAATCACTCTCAAGCACCCCCTGCATGGTAAGCGTACAGTCAAAGCTGTTTATAAGCTTCTTTGAAAAGGCACTTCCCGTAAAAACAGTCGTATAAGTACGGTTAGGATGAAGTAGGCGCGCTACTACAGCAAAATTAAAGGGAGGGGTTGCGATGTCACGCCCTACAGTGGCAGCTACCGGGCCGGGCAGCTCCTTTGAACGGATAAAGCTCCAGCGCAGCATGCGGTTTATGTAAACATCAAACTTGATCGGGTACTTGGTAAAATCTTCGTTCGGTACGTACGCGTCAATTAAGAGATCAACGTTTTTAGGATTAAGCCTGGTAGTTACGGTTACAACCGGATTGCGCCGGTACTTATCAATATCACCACTTACCCCTTCAGTAAGGTTGGTAACAGACTGGGCTTCCAGTGATGTAGTCAGAGAAACGCCTGCTATTAGAATTACAAATAAATTCCACAATTGCTTCATTGTTAGTACCCGCCTAATCATATCCCCAAAACCGGTATTTCACATATAACCAGATGATTTTGCCAGAAAAACAGCTGCACAAAAAGGGCGACATCATCAAAACATCATTTTACTCTCTTGTGGTATCAGCTGCCTGATTGCTAATATAGTTAAAAATAAAGTGTTTTCTGTGGTGCGGGCGCAGATTAAAAGCTGCAATTATTAAACTTTGCATAGGTTATTATGAGTAAATTTACTGTAGGTCTGATCTGTTTTTCGTTACTGTGTCTTCCGGCCTGTACAGCCCTAAAAAAACGGCCCCCTGAGAAAGCCGATCCGTTTCAGGCTGCTGCCGCAAAACCCTTACCCCCTGAAAAGGCTAAAAAAGTACTTAAAGAAGCAGGAAATAACTGGCTCTACGGTCCCGGTCTCGGAAAGACCGCGGTAAATGTTGGCGCAACCGTAGCTTTTCCTCCCTACGGACTCTATCTCCTGGGAAAAGCCGCACTTGATATGAGTGGTTATGAAAGTCCCGAGCTTACCGATGTCCTTCCGGAAGAGGATAAAAAGGAGGTAGATAAGTACTATAATCGGATAACATCCATACCCGGAAAGCTTGCTGCTGAGGCAGCCGGTGAAGACTTCAGGGACGAAAAGACAGCCAGTGAGCGCATAAAAAAGGTGTTATCTGAATAAATCCTCTGTATTATACAGAAACAGATAGCAGTTGTTGGCGATTCCTGTAAAAGAATATTTTTAACCGACAGTTTTATGCAAAAGATTGGCCTGGTAATAAGAGAGGGGATTGAGGCTGCCAGAGAGCTCGGCAAAGAGGTTATCTTGTGGGCCAGGAAGCGTTCGCTGGCTGTGGTTTGCGACCCGGCTACAGCCACACAGCTCTCTTTTAACGGTGATGTATTGAATCCTCTGGAGCTTACCGGCTCAGCAGACCCGATAATCACACTTGGCGGTGATGGTACCCTGATAGGCATTGCCAGGCATGTGCAGGGGAAAAGCCCGGTACTTCTCGGAGTTAACTTCGGCCATCTCGGTTTTCTTACTGAAGTACTGCCCTCAGAGCTTTTTAATGTGCTTGATGATGTGCTTAATGGCAACGCCGCCTGCGAAGAGCGCTGCATGCTAAAAGCTTCTGTAATCCGCCGGAGTAAGAGCATACACACCGCGCAGGCTGTCAACGATGCAGTCATCCAAAAAGGCTCACGCGATAAGATGCTTAATCTTGATATAAATATCAAAGGAGAACCCCTCGCACGTGTTCGCGGTGACGGGTTGATTGTCTCCACTCCGACAGGCTCTACCGCGTATTCGCTGGCAGCAGGGGGATCGATCCTGTATCCATCACTTGAAAGCATGATTCTTACTCCTATCTGTCCGCATTCGCTAACAATCCGGCCACTGGTACTCCCGCTTGATATAGGACTTAAGATTGAAATTCCTGATTTTGAAGGGGATGTATTCCTCTCACTTGACGGGCAGGATTCATACAATCTTGAGCCGGGCGATACAATTGAAATTACACGCTCAGAGAACGTGGTGAAATTTGTACGCTCACCATCTAAATCCTATTTTGAAATTTTACGAACAAAATTAAACTGGGGCGTGGCCAATAAAAACGAGTAGGTAGTAGTATGCTCAAAGAGCTTCACATAAAAAACTTCGCCATTATCGAAGATCAGATAATTAATTTCGGTTCCGGTCTAAATGTTATAAGCGGCGAAACAGGAACGGGTAAATCAATTGTCCTTCAGGCGCTTGAACTGCTGCTTGGCGCAAGACCAAAACCAAAGTTTATCCGAAAAGATACGGATGGCTGGGAGCTTGAAGCGCTCTTTGATCTCTCAAAGCTAAATCAGAATATTGTTGATGAACTTCCTGATATTGCCAGAACTGCTGAATTGGTAGTATCGCGCAGTATGTCGCCCTCAGGACGTGCTAGAGTATTTATCAACGGAAAACTTGCAACAGTTTCTTTACTTGAAGAGACAGTAAGTAAAATTCTAAATATTTGCGGCCAGAACCAGCATATTATGCTGCTTAAGCCCGGTTATCACTTAAACCTGATTGATAACTTTATAGAAGATAAGGCCTTACTTACAGATTATCAGAGTGTCTACACTAACTGGAAAGAGAAAAAGGAACGCCTTAATACCCTTGAAAAGCACCACCAGCAGAATCTTCTTAGAAGAACAGAGCTTGAAAATCTGGTAGAAGAGCTCTCATCGATAGATCTTTATGAAGGCATCCGCAGTGAGCTTGAAGAGCAGGTAAAGCGCTACCAGAACGCTGAAGCGCTTATTAATGGAACGCAGAATCTTTTGGAGCTCTTATCCTCAGAAGAGGGTCTTTTTGAGAGACTGTACTCTGCTGCTGCAATGCTTAAAGAGCTTGAAGAACTTGATCCGGCAATTAAAAAAAACAGCGAGCTGTTTGTATCAGCCCGCACGATGCTGGAAGAGTTTGAGCAGGAGATTTCAGCTTATTCCTCCGGGCTTGAACTTGATAGCGACACTCTTGAAGAGCTTCGTGACAAGCTTGCCACGGTAGCTTCGCTTGAGAGGCGCTACCGAACTAATGACAGCGGCCTTGTGGAGTTACTTAAGCAGGCAGAGCGAGAACTTACCGATCTTAAAGAGAGCGATAACCTTGAAGAGCTTCGGGCTGAAGTAGCCAGGCTCTCTGAGGAGCTAACTGTTAAAGCTAATAACCTCTCAAAACTCCGTAAAAAATCGGCCCGCAGGCTCTCGCTTAAGATTGAAGAGGAGCTTAAGGAGCTTAATATGCCGCATGCCCGTATTAAAATTGATATTAAAAAAAATGAACCGGGACCAAACGGAATTGACCGGGTTGAGTTTTTAATCGCGACCAATAGTGGCGAGACCGTTATGCCGCTAAAAGAGATCGCCTCCGGTGGCGAGCTCTCCAGAATAATGCTGGTATTAAAAAAGATCTTTCGTGATGAAAACCGCGTTAACGTGCTGGTCTTTGATGAAGTTGATAGCGGCATTTCCGGGCGGGTAGCGCGCGCAGTTGGTGAAAAACTTAAGTCTCTTTCAGAAAATTCGCAGGTAATCTGCATTACCCATCTTGCCCAGGTGGCTTCCCTTGCTGACCATCACTTTGTAGTAGACAAGATGAGCGGCCCAAGAACAGTAAGTGTTATTAAAGAGCTTGATAAAGCCAGCCAGGTTGACGAAATCGCACGCATGCTCTCAGGGCATAAGATCACTGAGGCAGCCAGGAGGTCAGCTAAAGAGCTGTTAAAAAGTTAGTTTCAAACTAAAAGTACTATCAGCATAGGCAGCAAAAAAGAAACAGCGTTACCTACAAAAGACACTCTGAGAGCGTCTTTAAATCGTAACAACCCAACGTTCTCGACCATTTTCCCCTAAAAATCCAGTTTCACCACACTGCCAATTTAACTCGCAAACAGAAACAGCCTCTGTAGAGCCGGGTGCAAAAAACACATCTATCTTGCAAACCACCCTTCTTAAAACATAAAATTTTGTCAAGTAACATAGCTAAAGCCAAATGAACTGCTACCCCTCCCTTTGTCTCCGCCTGAGCTTAGCCGGCGTAATATGTCTAGCCACTAATATAAATAAACAATTCCCGCAGCTTAAACTGAAAAATATCAATGGCTTATATCCGAAGCCTCTTAGCTCTGGCGGCCATCTAAAGTTACTGTTACACCGAAAGCCAGGGCGGAGTTTTCTACAGAAGTAAAATAAATGCCGCTAAATCCGCTAGTTGGCCAGAGCCGGGACCCAAGGTTGATCTCGGCTCTTAAATCCCGTAGCCTTTTTGCGCTCTTTACCGGAAAGGGGATTTAGTTTAAATAAGTTAAAGTATGAGCTGGTTATCTGATAAAAGCTTTTGCCTCTGGGTGGTACCACCTGATGACGGCCGCGTACGAAAAGTGCGAATCACTACCAGAAGGCTTCTGGCGCTCTCAGTAATTGTGCTTTTTGTTATAAGCAGCATCCTCTTTGTAATTAGCGACTACGGCCGCGTACAGGTCCTTAGAGCGAAAAACTATCTGCTCTATAAGAAAATAAGCAGTGAAAGATACATGCTCGCAAAAACTAACGCCTCGCTTAAATCCCGCCTGGAAAAACTCTCTGAGAGTAACTCGCGTGTATTAAAATACGAAAAGAGTTTGAACCAGAGACTCGATGAACTCAGATCCATCATTGAAGGAGCAGGGGTTTACGATATTTTTTCAACCAAAAAGGATACCGCTAAGAATAACGGTAAAATTGACAGTTCAAACGGAATTGGTGGCGCTGAAATTACATGCAGTGGAAAACAGTGTAGCGATCTATCCGGCCAGGATAGCAGTGATAATTTTCTGCGGATGTCCTCTAATCCGGCAAATGAGGATTTACTTGAGCTTTTTGACCGCTACATCCAGTTTCTCTCAACTCTTCCGCTCGGATCGCCGGGTAACGGCTACCTCTCGTCCGGTTTTGGACTGCGAGTCTCTCCCTTTAGCCATAGAGTGGCCATGCATCAGGGCGTTGATATTTCACTTCCGTACGGCAGTCAGGTTGTTGCAACCGGCGATGGCGTAATTGAAGCAGTAAGAAGAACCAGAACTTACGGGCTGGTGGTGGATATAAAGCACAGTAACAAAATTTCCACTCGCTATGCCCATCTTTCGCGGGTGTTTGTAACAGAGGGTGAAAAAATCTGTAAGGGCGAAGTAGTAGGACTGGTCGGAAGTACCGGACGCTCTACCGGCCCGCACCTTCACTATGAAGTAAGGATTAACAAAAAGCCACACGACCCGCGTAAATTCATAGAACTCGGTAAGAAGCTCGCCAAGCTTCTTTAAAATAAATCCATGATCTCAACTGAAAAATCCCCACGGTGGAATGATATCGGAAAAGACCACCGCACTGATTTCCCTACTGTGATTGGACACCGCGGCGCTGCCGGCACCAAGACCGAAAATACAATAGAGTCATTTAAGGAAGCCATTCGGCTTGGCTGCAGGTATCTCGAATGCGACATACAGGAACAC
>RFHI01000153.1 GCA_003696425.1 Candidatus Dadabacteria bacterium
ACCAATACATTTGAAGTAGAAGCTAAGGCAGACCAGGTGGTGGTGGTAGAAGATTACAGGGTATTTAAGTTGTATTTATTCAGGATGTGAGAGTAAACGTTTTCCCGCTATCTGCGCCCAGCACCCTGCAGCCTGCAACAGCTTATCAGCTTGTCAGCTGCAGCTTTGAATAATTAGATTCGTGGACGTAGCCGTCTACGTCGACGGTTTTACGTTTACGGCAACGTAGTCGTCGACGTAATACGCCCAGTTCAGCTTTCCTTTGCAGCTTTCGTAGCAGAAAACTGAAACTCGGTAAGCTGGCATACCGGAGGCGGAGAACTGTTAGGTATTTTAGCCTTTATAACTCTAGCGCTTGCCGGGCTCAATCATCCTCATATTTTTTAAGATTTTTTAAATCAAGCAGATCCTTAGATACCGGACATTCTCCGAGTTCAGCAGTCCGATAAACTCTTTCAAATCGGGGAATAGCTTCATAAAATGGCCTCATTATTTCGAGAGCAATTTCCAGGCGCTCAGTAGTAGTAAGACGCTTGTAATATAACAGGTTAGCCTGATCGGCCTCATCATGCGAATCAAAACTTTGAAACTCTTTGCCAGCATCTTTATTACTCATATTATTATTTTACCATCACAGCAGTACCCCGAACAACCCAAAAGCCCGCTATTAGCTGCTAATCAGTTTTAGTCAGCCAAAGACACAAAATCTGAAAATCCGTAAGCCGTAAACCCGAAGATGATAGCAGAGAGCTACACGGTAGCGCTGATTTATTGGTTACTTCTCTACTATTTTTTAACCCCCTTGCTATCTACCCGCCTCCCGCACGCAGCCCAAGACATTGTTTAAATATAATTCTGGAGGAATATTAGGGCGGACTGCACAATAATTCCATGTTTATCAATAAAATTCTGATCCTCTTTTTTTACTAACTGGTAAGCAGGCACATCCGGAAATTTACTTTTTAGATAGATTAAATGTTTACTCGGCGTTTTTGCGCTTAGTTTAGCCTCTACAAAAAGAACAGGCCTGTCATCATGAATAACAACAAAATCCACTTCCCTGGCCTGCGAATCGCGGTAGTATCTAAGCTGATAGTTTTCCCCGTTACAGTCATACTGATAAAAACACCATTTAAGTAAGTGCAGCGCAATAAAATTTTCAAAGCGGCTGCCCTCGTCTTTCACCTGAGTATAGTCAAAATGATAATGCTTCTGCTCTTTTTTAACTGCTTTTATATGTGGATTAATAAAAGGGGCTATGCGAAAAATAAAATACATTCTCTCAAGTATCTGCACCCAGCGATCAACAGTTTTATGTGAAACTGAAAGGTCTTCTCTAAGAGCATTAATAGATAAGGGACTACCCACTAATTCAGGCAATCGCGCAGCAAGCAATTCCAGCATAGATATATCCTGGACCCGCTCTAAGTCACGTATATCCTCGTTAACCAGCCGGCTGCGATATTCAAGTGACCATCTCTTTGACTCTTTTAAACTGCCTGATAAAAACTGCTCAGGAAATGGTCCAAGAGTTAAAAGATCTGTTAAATCTTTTTGAGAGGTGATTTGTAATTCTTTGACTGTAAACGGCAAAAGACGGAGATAATGATAGCGGCCCTGAAGAGAATCGCCGCCACGGCGGTAATAATCCAGCCTTGCACTGCCAGTAACCAGGATTTGCTTATCTTTTCCGTACTGATCAAAGAGGCCCTTTAGGAAGTTTCTCCACTTACCGTATTTATGTATTTCATCAAAAACCCAGGCTTTTACATTAGGCAGGAGATTCTTAAGAATTTTATCTCTGTGTTCCGGAATATCCCAGTTTAGATATGACCTGGGGTCGGAAATAATGTCTCTGGCCAGTGTTGTTTTACCGACCTGCCTGGGACCGCCAACAAATACCATCTTCCTGGCAAGGTCCTTTTTTATCTGTGGCTTTAAATACCTTCTTTTATACATGACTTGAGGCTGCCCGCCGGTATAAAACAAAGCAATTTTCGACTATAGTCAAAAATTACTTAAGTAATTTTATACCATGGTCAAAAAATACTTACAACTACTAACAGCTGTAGTAGTAATTACAGTTGGTTAGAACCTGCCCTGCTGAAGGCGGATTGCAGAGTACGGGGGGCTGATTTTCTAATTACTGTTTCCCGCTCTCAGCTTTGAAGAATAAAATTCGTCGACGTATCCGTCTACGTCGACGGTTTTACGTCTACGACTACGTAGTCGTCGACGTAATACGCCCTACGAGTTTGGCTTGCCTTTGTAGCTTTACCAGAAAACTGAAACGGTTAAGTTCAAATCAGATTTACAGAATTCCTGCCTACCCCCTCCCTACTCTTTTTAACGCTTCAATCAATTTATCCAAATCTTCAGGACTATTATATACATGGTAAGATACCCGCATAACCGGACAGCCTTCCCAAAGCCGCGCTGGAATCTCAATCTTATCGTGATAAAACAGCTCATCCTGAATCGCTTTAGGATCAGAGCCGGCCGGAAGCTCAAAGGCCAGCATCTGGCCAAGCTGAGACTCATCAGTAAACAGCAGCGAAAAGCCGAGCTCCGATCTTATCCTTTCAGCCAGGGCTAAAATTACCCTGCGGCACTCCTTTTGAAGCTCAGGTAAATTATGTTCATTTCTAAATTCAAGCGCAGCCTTAACAGAAAGAAAGGGACAGATATCATCAGTCCCCTGCCACTCAAAGAGATCCTGAAAATAAGACTCGCCAGGCTCCTCCGGCTCATAACCCCAGCTTACTACCAGCGGCTCAAGCAAATCCTGCACCCCCTTATCAGCATATAAAAATGCCGAACCCTTGGGAGTTAAAAGCCACTTGTAAAGATTGCCGGTATAAAAATCAGGCTTAAGCGCTCTTAAATCAAGCTCAATGTGCCCTGGAACATGCGCTCCATCAATAAGAGTCAAAATACCCCGCTCCCTGGCAAGCTGAATTACCTCTTCAACCGGAAATACCAGCCCGGTAGGAGATGTAATATGACTTAAAAATAAAAGCCTGGTTCTCTCTGTAAAGGCAGAAGAAACTGTATCCACAAACTCGGCACTGCCGGGAAGCGGAGTTTTAATCTCCACGCGCCTGTAATTAAATCCTTCTTTCCTTGAAAGATAACGAAAAACCCGGTCACAGGCTCCATACTCATGATTAGTTGTTAAAACCTCATCGCCCGGACCAAGCTCAATGCTGCGGGCTACAATATTTACCGCAGTTGTAGCGTTATGAACAGCTACAATGTCAGAGGCATCACAATTTAAAAAGCCGGAAAGAAGTAGTCTGGCCTCTTTTAACAGACCTGAGCCCCGGCGCAATAAAAACTCACACGGCTCACTCTCAAGCTCCCTTTGAAGCTCAATATATTTATCAAAAATATACCGCGGAGTAGCTCCAAACGACCCGTGATTTAAATAGATAATGTCATCCCGCAAAAGAAATTTATCGCGCATACAAAAAAGGCCTTTTAAGCAATTATGGCATCATCAGGGCGTTTAAATGCCCTGCCTGCGGGGACATTATCAGCCTTTTTAACGCTTACGGCAATATCAGTTTCGGTAAAGCCGCGAAGAGAAAAACGCTCACGTAATTTAGGAAGAAGCGCTTTAATATGAGAAGCAAAGGCAGAATCAGTTACATATATTTTTAAGCTGATATTCTTATTCTCACGGAAAAGATCTACTTCAGTTTTTCCAAAAGCCGGTAAAGTAACAACCAGCCTGATACGCTCCGAGTCGCGCTTTTTAGTGGAAGAGCCTCCGGTGCCGCCCTCTCCGTCAGGATTTAAATTCTCAACCTGCACTTTAAGATGAGACATGAGCCCCTGAATTACGGTTGGAAATAAAATAAGCGCCGGATCGCCCATTGCCTGCATAAGCGGGCTTAGCTGCTGAGCCAACTCCTGGCCGCGCACAAACTGCTCAATATTTTGTAAAAGCCTAGTGGTTTCTTTAAGATCTTTAGCGCTCTCAGGTAATAGCTTTGCGATATGCTTTAACTTCTCACGCGCTGCCGTGAAGGCTTCTTTTGAAAGCTCCCTGTGTTCTTTTAAGGCCGCGTTAACCTCCGCAGTAAGCTCATTTAAAGCCCGGTAAAGATGCGGAGAATCCTTAATAAGCGCTGAGTTATAAAGCGCAGTTAAAATATTTACAAGCTCTTTAACCTGCGCCGGTTTTCCGACAGAGTTTTTAATTAGCGATTGAAGCAGCGTGTTCTGAAGGGGCAGCGCTGTTGTTACTTCGGCTTTTCTGGCAGCTACAGGAAGATCACTTACTCTCTTGTAAGTAACTTCCGCGCGGGCCCGCTCTTTTTCACTCTTAAAAAGCTTTAAAACCTCCTTAATTTCATCTTTAATCCGCGTAGCCTTTTCCTGGACCTGTGTTGCCTCAGCGCTTTTCCCAAAAGGTTTACCCGTAAGCTCAGCATAGCTGGTCTTAAAGAGTTCAAGACGGTTTTCTATAAGCTTAAGCGTTTCAGCGGGCTTTTCTAAATTGTTTTTAATTATATTTTTTAAGTCTTTTGCAAGCTCTATAAAAGCCCGATCGGCAGGGCCATTTGGCTTAAAACTTCGTGGCTCAATATCATCAATTACTTTAATTAGTGAATTAAAAGCCCGTGCATCAGCACTTCCGCTAAAAAGGAGAGTCTTAATATTTGTTATTTCATGTTCAACGGCTCTAAGCGCATCAGAAAAGGGCTTGGCGAA
>RFHI01000154.1 GCA_003696425.1 Candidatus Dadabacteria bacterium
AATTATATTTGGAACCCCTTCATGCAGCGAAGGATGTACAAGTAGAGAAGTTTTATTCCAGATCGGCTCCAGGTTATCACACCAGCCGGTAAAATAAATCCTCTTAAGCTTTTTCCTGCTGGCCACCTCCCGGTAATGCTGAAGTAACGGGCCGTCTCCACAAACTATAAGATAAACCCTGTGGCAGGGGTCAATCTCTTCAAGCCTTTTAAGAGCATCGATTAAAAGACCGATATTCTTGCGCCGATCTATCACACCGGCTGTCATTACAACAAAAGCATCAGTTGGAAGCTCTTTAAGCGCTTTAATCTCAACATTTTCTGTGCTGTTAACTGGTGGGGTAATATCGTTTGGCAAAATTTCTATCGGGCAGTTTATAGAGGGAGCAAACTCAAGCAGCTCATTTTTCATTGCCTCTGTCATGCAGATAATCTTTGAGGCATTTTTTAAACCGGTTTTTTCGACAGTTTCGGTGAAAAACCTCAACCAGCGCGGTTTTCCTGTAATCCGGTCGATTTTAAAAACCAGCGAGCGCAGAAATAAAACAACCGGAGTACCCGTGAGCAGCCTGGAAGGAAAAAACATACATGAATAATAAGCTCCAAACGCAAGCAGGCGATCGGGCTTAATCCTTATGACTGCAGCCAGGGCATACAGGGGACACCAGAGAGTAAAAAGACCCCAGAATAAAAGTCCACGACGCCGTCTAAGAAAAAACGGGATTTTTTTGAAATTTACACCAGAAGAGATCTTTTCATCAGGAGGCGGATCGAGAGACAGGTAATAAACCTGATGTCCACGTCTCACGAGACCATTTAGAAGCCTGTAGAGCCTGAGGCACATTCCCCCCGGCTTATGTGTGTAATAAAGAGATAAGATCTTCATTTAACAAGTATGTTAGAGCTACAACGACTGCGAAGAAAGGTACAGAGGGGGTGTTAGCTCTGGGCGATAACCAACTTAAATTATTTAAGATTTTCATTATAACGACACTTTTTAAGTATTACGCTCATCAAAAATATAACTGAAATTTAAATAAATTAGCAGGCATTCCGGGCTTTAGCTCCGGCAAATTTTTAAGGTTAACGATGTCTGAAGATGTAAAAAGCGCTACAGAGCTGGACCTTAGTATCATCATTCCTGCTTATAATGAAGAGGGTGCGATAGCTGACGTAATTGTGGCCATCCATGAGCTGGGTTTAAAGTCATACGAAGTTCTGGTTATTGATGATGGAAGCAGTGATGCAACAGCCAGAGTGGCTGAGGCTGCCGGAGCGCGGGTTATTTCACACCCCTATAATATAGGTAATGGTGCTTCAGTTAAAACTGGAATAAGAGCTGCCCGTGGTAAGGTGCTGTGCTTTCTTGATGCTGATGGGCAACACGATCCGGCAGATATTCCGCGTCTGCTTGAGCATATATCGCGCTATCACATGGTTGTAGGCGCCAGAAAACGCGGCTCTGAAACGAGCCTTCACCGCGATATCGCTAATATAGTTTACAATCTTTTTGCTTCCTTTGTTGCTGAATTTAAAATAGAAGACTTAACCAGTGGTTTTCGTGCCATGCGCAGGCGCGACGCACTGCGCTTTTGTGATATGTTTCCAAACCGCTTTTCTTATCCGACCACTTCAACGCTGGCATTTATCCGTTCAGGACGTTCAGTTAAGTACGTCCCAATCAATACGAAACGAAGAGTTGGTAAAAGTAAAATCAAACTGCTGCACGACGGCTTTGAGTTTCTTATAATAATCATGAAGATTGCTATGTCATTTTCGCCGCTCAGGGTTTTTATTCCGGTCAGTTCCTTCCTCTTCTTTCTCGGTTTGGGCCGCTGGATCTATACCTACCTGCTCTATTCCCGCTTTACCAACCTCTCACAGCTTCTTATGAATTCTGCTGTAATTATCTTTATGCTGGGGCTGGTAGCTGAACAGATAGCATCAATTCGGCTTGAAAAAGGCGACAGGCTTTTTGACGTTGAGCGACCGGAAGATTACAGCTCTTTTGATTCTGTAGCGCTAGAAGCCAAGTCTATCACACCACCGGCTTCTGAAGAAGCTACTCATTAAAACCAACTCAAGGTTTGTGGAGAAGAGCTGAATGCAGCCAGTTTACTGGCTGCACATTGATAGCTGGCCAGCGTACATTGCTTTTACACCCGGCTTTCGTCGGGCGTATACATAGCAGGCAGGAAACTTTAGTCACTACACTGCCGATATTACCTGTAAGCAGAAAGAAAAATAACGGGGAAATATTATGGACGTTAAACAATCACCTGGTATTTCAAGCCGGCCGACACTGGAGGAGATATATCAGTATGTAGTGGTCGATGATGCTTTAAATGTTAATAGAAACAACCAAACTTCCAACACCCCGCAGGGCGCATTAACCCGCCATCCTGAAACGCACAGCGAATTATCGGCGGGAATAGGCAGTTTTATAACCGGTTTTCAGAACGCCTTCCTATTTAGAAAAATATCTTCTCTGGCTGATCTTGCGGGAAACGGTTTAGCGCGTGCAGCTGGAAATCTTTTTAGTGTCTTAAATTTTCTTGGCAACTTAAAAGATGCTCATGTAAGAGACCTACGCGAGTCAGGGGGAACCAGTAACAGGAATCTTCTGCGTGAGCACTATTCCTCCATGCTGGGGATAGCCGGAAGTATAGCAATCGGTTCTGGCGGTGCTGTTGCCACTGCCGGCGCGCTGACCATAGGAGGCCCTATCCTGGCTGCAGCAGTTGGGGCGGCCTCGCTTTACGGCGTTATAAAAGGCAGTAGTTATATTAAACACTCGGTTGCTGATTATTATGACAGACTTAGTGGACCAACAGCCTGACAACATCTGTTGAGGTAGTGTTTTTCGGCTGGTAGTATTTTTATACCATGAAAAAATCTGTCAGCCATATTCAGGCGCTAGTTATAGCAGCAGCTGCGCTGCTGCTTTATTACCGCTCGCTCTTTTTTAGTTATACTCTTGATGACCTGATTCATGTGGCTGTCCCGGCCATGCATATTCCAGAGGGAATTATTAATGCTGTTATTAGCCCCAGCTGGCCAGGCAATCTCTACCGGCCCCTTCCTGTTCTGTCTTACGGTTTAAGCTACCTTCTGGCAGGTGACTATGCCTGGCCGCAGCATCTTGTGAATATTCTCCTGCATGCTGCAAATGCAGCGATGCTCTTTTATCTTCTGCTTAAAGTTACAGAACGTAAAATTGCATTTTTCATAGCTGCTGCCTTTGCGGCACATCCAAACTTTACTGAAGCCGTGGCCAGTATCAATGGACGAAGTGAGCTGATGGCGTTTTTCTTTGGCATCGGCGCAATATTATCTGCTGCTAATATTTATACGGTTAATTCGGAGAAAGTTCTTCTCTGGCTAATTTATTTTAGCAGCTGTTTTCTGGCTTTTTTAAGTAAAGAGAGCGCACTGGTTTTGCCGCTGCTTATTTTGCTTTATCTTAGATTTATTAGAAGATTTGAAAATAGAAGAATAGCGTTAAAACTTGCTTTTACAGCTGTCGCTGCTGCTGTTTTATTCTTGCTTTTAAGAATTTACGCCCTTGGCGGAATCTTTGGTAATATTAAATTTAACTACCTCGATAACCCTTTAATTGCCCTTTCCTTACCCGAACGAATTATAAATGCCCTGATACTTCTCGGCCGCTACATAGCCCAGATTATTCTGCCGATTAACCCGAGCGCAGATTACTCTTTTGCTATGCTTAAGCCTGTAGAGAGCTATTACCAGATAGATATCCTGGTCTATCTTTATCTTGTTTTGGTTGTGGCTGTTACTGCGATATATGGAATCAGCAAAACCACGAATACTCTTGCATTTTTTTCACAGTGGTTTCTTTGCAGCTTTCTTATTACTGCCAATATTCTCTTTCCAATTGGCACTATCTTTGGCGAGAGACTTACTTATCTCCCTTCAATTGGAATAATCGGATTTGTTGTTTTCGGGATTTACAAATACTTTCCAGAGTCTCTGGGCAGAGTTTTAATAGCTTTCTGGCTGGTATATCTGGCTGTAACAACAACTCAATATCTTCCTAACTGGAAAAACAACAGAACCCTTTTTAGTTACCAGATTAACGTCTCACCTGAGAGCGCAAAAACACAGCACAATTACGGCATTATTATGCGAAACGAAGGGAAACTGGCCCTGGCTGAGCGCTCTTTTAACCGCGCAATAGAAATATACCCCGACTATGCGGATCCATATTTTGGTATTGCTACAGTCTATCTGGCGAGGGGAGATACTGTTTCCGGCATGAGTTATATTGAAAAGGCCCTGCACATTAATCCCCAGTATATTCCTGCTCTGGACAGAAAGGCGCGTATTCTTTTTAATGTTGGAGAGCTAAAAAAGGCAGAGGAGATATTTGCAAGGATACTTAAGGCAGATAAATTTAATCTTGCGGCTCAAAACGGAATGCTGGCAATCGCTCTGGTTAAAAAAGATCGAAGCAGGATTAGGAAAATTATTGATAACATAAAAAATCTGGCAAGTTACGATAGTGAGACCAAAACTCTTTTATTAAAGGCCAAAAATTTTCTGGCTGCTACGGATGTGGAGGATTAATGAAAAGGCAGACTGTATTTAAAATTTGTCTGGCGGTGCTTTTACTGATGCTGCCTGTCTACCTCAGGACACTGTATGAAGCTCATAATTATCTCCGTAGTGCTGAAAAAGCTCTTAGTTCCCATAAGACCGCTGAGGCAATTAAAGACTTTGCCAGCGCTGTACGCTGGAACTCTCCCGGCAACTATTACGCAAAAGAGGCATTGACTGAACTTAAAGAAATAGCCTTTTCAGATCAAACTCCCAGGCAATTGAGGCTTAAAGCACTGCTTCGCTTAAAACGGGGCCTAAAGGCTTCCCGCAATTTTCTACAGCCTGCATCTGACAATGATCCCATCATTATGAAAATTAATACAGAAATTGCCGGAATGATGAATAACGGCAAGCCGGCTTCAATCCGCGAGATTCCGGCTCCCAGCGTTAATTTTAAATTTCAGTTTCTGGCCCAGGTCTGTTTCTGGCTGTGGATCGTTTCAGTTGCCTATAGTGCTTTTTGTGGATTTATGGCTGATGGGTCTATCAGAAGAGCTGAGCTTTTACGGGGAGTAGGCTTTTCTCTCATGTTTTTTCTTTTGTGGTTAATGTCGCTCAGCTTTGCATGAGAGCAGTTTTAAGGAATATCAAATGCCGCCATCTCCCTGCCGGAATCTTTATCAACAAGGCGCACATGTTTGCCTGAGCTCTCCTTAAGCGAGGAAATATTAAATTTAAGGCGGCTTAAAAACTTCTGACGCGGCCCGGCCGGCATCTGATCCATAGGAAAAGCTTTAAAGTAAAGTGTAATCTCAGTAGAATTTACCTCAAGCGAATCAAAACGCTTTCCTGCTACCGGTTGATTTCTGATTAGCTTTTCAAGTCTTGTGTTGTAATCAGATTCAGCAGAATCACCAGATGATTCCGGCCCTGAAATGCTTTTAAGAAAGGCTGAAAGCCTGTCAGCTGCTTCCCGGGAGGGGGCCAGACTGAGAGCTTTTTTACCGAGTTCTTGGGCGTGCTTAAGATCACCCTTTTGTGAGTATACAATCGCGAGATAAGAAGTAGCTGCAAAATTTTCAGGGTCTCGGTTAAGCACCTCTCTAAGTTCATTAATTGCACCATCGTGGTTTCCAAGAAAGGCAAGTGTACTGGCATGGCGGGCACGGATTTTTAAATTGTCCGGCTCAATCTTAAGAAAACGTCTGTAATATTTTTCCGCAGAGCCAAAATCCTGAAGCGTGAAGGACAGCTCAGCCATTGAAAGCAGTGCGCCTTTATCCTCAGGACTGAGCTCTAAAATTTTTTGCAGTGCTGCCTTTAATTCTTCAAGCTGAGCTCTCTCAGGTTCCCCTCTATGAACTGCTAGGCTCTCAAGCAGCGCCGAAGCTAACGCCTGCCAGCTTTTTAGGTCTGAAGGCTTTGCTGCTACTTTTTCTCTTAAAGCATCCAAGCGATCTGCCAGCTCACCCCTGGCCCTGCTGCCGCCCGGGCCGGTTGCTGTGTTTTTTGGCGGCGTGCCAATAAGCTTAGGCTGCAGCCACCAGAAGCTGCCCCACAAAAAGACAGTAAACAGCAATAGAGCCAGATATCCCTTAAGGCCAAGTTTTCCGGAGCTTCTGAGCTTTGAGAGGTTTGCTCCGCAGGAGGGGCAGTAACGTGCAGGCTGTTTGAGCTCAGCGCGGCACTTAAAGCAATAAGACTTTGGCATAATGGTTGAGGTTTCCTGTGGTGAAGCCGGCAAAATAAGATCTCCCGAAAATCTACAATACGGCAATGGTAGTGTATTGTATGTGTACTGCAGCTAATTGCAAGCAAGGCTATGCCAGCTGTATTTCAGCAGATTATTCTAAGCCTGGTCCTTGGCCCCTGCCCATACGCATTCGCCTGCCGACGGGCCCGCGGCGCTGCTGCATACCGCCAGCCCTGCCAAATCCATGCTGGCCAAATTGCCCGGATTTTTTCTGATGTTCAATAAAGTTTATAATTTTTTCAAACTGTTCCGGTGATAGCTCTGCCCTGAGTTTAAGAATATTAGCCACTTTTTTGCGGTTTAGCTCGGACATAAGATTGTTTACTTTTTCAACCTGCTTCATTATTTGCGCCTCAGAGGCCTTTCCGTGCTTAATCATATTCTGAAGCTCAAGCCGTGCTGTTTTAACTTTCATGTCCAGCACCTTTAAGTCGTCCTTTCTATCCCTAAATTCTTTAATGGCCTGCTTTTGCTGTTGGTTTAATCCGAGTTTCTTAATCAGCTCCTGGCGGTTAAAACCGCCTGTCCGTCCCGGACCTGGCTGGGCCAGAAGCGCAACAGGAGCCAGTAGCAGTAAAATACTAATCACTAACGAAACAAATGTTTTATTCATAACAGATCCTCCAGTAACTGCAGATCTTCATCAAAGATATCTGTCTCCAGGTTAACGGCCAGAAGCTGGTCAAGGTTTTCGTCTGCTTTGTTAGTTTGTTGGGCAGTTAAATTATTCTTAGCTACAACTTTATGGCTGCCGCGAAAGTCATAAATAACAACAAGCAGAAGTAATGCCAGCGCAGGCACCAGAACAGGAGCCCTGATAAACCATTCTGATCTAAACAATCGTCGGGTTGGTTTGATTAGTCTTTCAGGGTCTTTCAGCCTGTTTTTAATATCAAGCGGGGCCTTACAGGAGCCAAGACTTGATAGTGCTTGCTTTAGTTCAGAATCTAACTGTTCACCCCACAGCTCTTTAAGTTCACTGTCCATATTAAAAGAATGTTTTTCAGCTTTCTTATTATCCATATTCTCTAATCTCCCCGCTATGACGACTCAGCTTCAACCTTGGTTGTCATAGAATCTACCACTTCAGACGTTTTAAGCTCTTTCTTTAATTTGTCTATGGCACGTTTGAGATGGCTTTTTACACTGCCCGTACTGATTCCCAGGAGTTCTGCTGCCTCCTCTGTTGAAAATCCGTGCCAGTGCCTGAGAATAAAAACTTCGCGCTGTCTGGCGGGAAGCCTGGCCAGCAGTTTTTTAATTGTCATAACAAGTTCATTATTTTCATTGATCTCGGGCGTCTCAAGCTGCGCAACTACAAGCCGTGTGCGCTTCCACCACCTTAGCCTATCTATACAGACATTTCTGGCAATCGAGTATACCCAGGACTTAAGCTGCGTTTGGTTGCGCAGCTTGGAGCGTTTCTTATAAGCCTTAAGAAATGCCTGCTGGACAGCATCTTCCGCTTCTGCATGTGAGCCAAGAAACTGGTAGCAATAGCCGTAGATGGGCTGATAATAATTTTCTACAAAATCACTCCAGTGCTTTTCTTCCATCCGGCTTGGTGCTCCAGCAACAACTTAATTTTGGTAAGCTCTACAGATAAGACGTTTCACATTACTGAGCGGTTGTCCTCTCAAAGTGTTGTTGTTTCAGGCTGTTATGCTCATCCGTTAGAAACACCGAGTTGCTTCTGAGGTATATTCTCGCCCTTTAAAGCATTATTTTGCATTTCAGGCATTTTGACGACTTTTAACGACGGTTCTGTAAAATTCTCTATTACACTGTCAGCCAGCCGCAGGCCTTTTTCAGACAAGAAGATATTGTCCCCGTCAAGTTTAATTAATTCCTGTTCCTCAAGTACTGTTAGAAGCAGAGGATAAACCTCATTTACTTTAAGTCCGAAAAATTTTTCAAACTCACTTTTAGAAACACCCTTAATTTTACGAAGGCCGAGAAAGAAGAACTCAATTATTAAATCTTTTTTATTTAACCTGTCACTCCATGCCTCGGCTTTTCCGTGCGCCGCAGCTTCTTTAATATATTTGCCGGGCAGAGCATAGTTTGCCCAACGCCTGCCGGAAGTCTTTAATTTCCCCTGCCATGAGCAGACAAAACTGTGAGCACCAGCGCCCAGCCCGAGATAGTCAATTCCATCCCAGTAAGCCATGTTGTGGCGGGCTTCCCTGCCCGGCCGGGCGTAATTACTTATTTCATAATGAATATACCCGCGCTCGGTGAGCCCCTGATTTATAAGCTGCATCATCTCAAGCACCAGATCCTCATCCGGCAGCAGCAGGGTTTTCTTCTTATAGGCCTGATAAAAAGGTGTGCCCTTTTCAATTGTAAGACCATAAGGCGATACATGTTCTGGAGCCAGGGCAGCAATTGCCCACAGATCGCTTGAGAGCAAATCAATTGTTTGCCCCGGAACTCCATACATAAGATCAAGGCTTATGTTCTTAAATCCGGCTGACCTTGCTGTAAGATAAGCAGCTTCGCTCTGCTGGGGGGTGTGAATCCTGCCCAGAGTATGAAGAGTTTCAGGCTGAAACGATTGAATGCCCAGACTCAGACGGTTAACCCCGGCTTCACGGTAACCGTAAAGCATGTCAGCATCAACGGTTCCGGGGTTTGCCTCGAGAGTAATTTCAACGCGATTTGATATGGGGAATAACCGAGAGGCTACTGCCAGAATTTTTCTTATTGATCCGGGACTGAACAGAGAAGGCGTGCCTCCCCCAAAGTAAATAGATGACACCTCACGGCCATGCCACTCTTCAAGCGAAGCTCTGTAGTCAATTTCAGATAAAAGGGCTGCCACATAATCGTCTTCAGGAATAGCAGAGACAGCATAAGTATTAAAATCACAATAAGGACACTTGTGCAGACAGTAGGGAATATGAACGTAAAGAGCAAAGCTTTTCATTTTCGCGCCCTCTTTTTGCGCCGTTTTTTTCGCTGTGCTTCCAGCCTCGCCCGCTCCTGATCGGGGTTCTTTTTAACAGGGATACCAACACTGCCACTCGAGCCACTAGCGTCAGAGCCTTCATGTACCAGTTCCATATCTCGTGTACGCTGCTGTCTTCTGGCAATTTCAGCCTGAAAATGCTGCAGTACCTGCTCAAACTCGCTACTGTTGAAGTAAAAGAGTTTGCGTACCACTGATTCCTGAAGATTCGAAAACATCTGCTGAAAAAGTAAAAACCCTTCACGCTGGTATTCATGCTTAGGGTTTTTTTGACCATACCCCCTGAGCCCGATACCTTCTCTTAAATAATCCATCTCCTGAAGATGTATGTTCCAGAAGTGATCGAGTGACTCAAGCATAGTATCCTGCTCAATGCTTTCAAAACGAAAGTCAAATGCTTTATCACTGGCAGGCGATAGCGAGAGTTCAAATTCCGAATCTTTGAGATAAGTATCTTTTAGTTCAATTAGTTTGCGATCCTGTTCCGCAGCGTGTTCCAAATAAAATTTATGGGCCTGTTCGCGCAGCTGATCAAATATGTCCTGAACATCTATTTTGCCATTTAGAGACAGTTCACACTCTTTATTGAAAAGAAACTTAAATCGCTCTTTTAATGCATCAAGATCCCAGTCAACAGGACGGGTTTTCTCATCGCAAACTGCCAGAACAGCGCTTTCCAGCAGATCATCAATCATGGTCATTATTTCTTCTCGGATTCCATCTTTGAAAAGAATCTTGCGCCGCAAGTTGTAGACAACTTGACGTTGCTTGTTCATGACATCATCGTACTCAGTGACATGTTTGCGGCTTTCAAAGTGGAAGGCTTCGACTTTTTTCTGGGCATTTTCTACTGTTTTGCTGATTAAGCGACCATCAATTGCAACACCTTCCTCCCAGCCGAGTGTAGTCATCAGTTTTTTAATACGTTCACCGCCAAAACGCTGCATCAGATCATCCTCAAGCGACACATAGAAACGTGAAGCCCCCGGGTCTCCCTGACGGCCAGCTCGGCCCCTCAGCTGATTATCAATTCGTCTGGATTCGTGGCGCTCTGTGCCCATGATGAACAGTCCGCCGGCTTCAATAACTTTCTTTTTTTCTTCAGCACAAATTGCTTTGTATTTTTCAAGAGCCTTTTGAAATTCAGGATCGTCACGATCTTTAGTTCCGGTTTCAGCCATGGCCAGGAACTCCGGATTACCTCCCAGTAAAATGTCAGTGCCGCGTCCAGCCATGTTAGTTGAAATCGTAACTGCTCCATAGCGGCCGGCCTGAGCTACAATCTCAGCTTCACGCTCATGATGTTTGGCGTTAAGAACGTTGTGTTTAATACCGTGAGCCGATAAATACTTTGAAAGCGACTCGCTCTGTTCGATGCTTACAGTACCTACCAGAATTGGCTGGCCGGTCTTATTAATCTCAACAATATCCTCGCAGACAGCCTGATACTTTTCTTTTCTTGTACGGAATACACGATCGCTCTGATCGTCTCTAATCATAGGTTTGTTGGTCGGTATGACTACTACCTCAAGATTATAAATTTCCGCGAACTCCGCAGCTTCAGTGTCGGCAGTACCAGTCATGCCAGCCAGTTTGTCATACATTCTAAAGAGATTCTGAAACGTTATTGAAGCCAACGTCTGGTTCTCGCGTGCTATCTTTAGACCCTCTTTAGCTTCAACTGCCTGGTGAAGGCCATCTGACCATCGTCTGCCGGGCATAAGTCGGCCAGTGAATTCATCTACAATTATTACCTGCCCATCCTTTACGACGTAATCAACATCTCGGACCAGCGTGGTGTGTGCTTTAAGAGCTTGTTGAACGTGGTGCAGCCACTCTATGTTGTTTGGATCATAGAGGTTCTCTATACCAAGAAGCTCTTCTGCCTTAGCTATGCCGGCTTCTGTCAGAGTTGGATGCTTAGTTTTTAGGTCAACTTCGTAGTGTTCCCCCTCTTTAAGCTTTGGAATAATTTTATTTACCGTAAAATATTTATCGGTGGAGTCTTCTGCCGGACCGGAAATGATCAGAGGGGTACGGGCTTCGTCAATTAAAATTGAATCAACTTCGTCAACTATCGCATAAGCATGGCCGCGCTGGAAGAGCTCTTCGGCCGAAAACTTCATGTTATCTCTTAAATAATCAAAACCGATCTCGTTGTTCTGGCCGTAAGTAATATCAGCCTGATAAGCCCTGCGTTTTTCCGCACTATCCTGTCCGGCATAGACAACACCCACCGAGACACCCAGAAAATTGTATACCCGCCCCATCCACTCGGCATCACGTTTTGCCAGGTAATCATTAACAGTGACGATATGTACACCTTTTCCTGTTAGAGCATTAAGATAAGCTGGCAAAGTAGCTACCAGGGTTTTTCCCTCACCGGTTTTCATTTCAGCGATTTTACCCTGATGGAGCACAGCGCCACCAATAAGCTGAACATCAAAATGACGCATTCCAAGGGTTCGGACAGCTGCTTCACGCACTACGGCAAAGGCTTCAGGCATAATGCTGTCAAGCGATTCTCCTTTATCTACGCGTTCTTTAAACTTTGCTGTCCAGTCGCGCAGTTCCTGATCAGAGAGCTTTTTATACTGCGGCTCAAGCTCGTTTATACGCTGTACTAGTGGCCTTAAGGACTTAAGTACCCGATCATTATGAGTTCCAAATATTTTTTTTGTAAGTGCACCAATCATATTCTAATGTTTAGCTCGATTTTTATACGTCAGCCGGTTTTGAGTATAGCAGTGATTAAAACAATTTGTCGAAGAGCTGTGAGACAATCGCAGAGCCGGTAATAAGCTATATAGGGATCTGAGTATGTTAAGAATAATCAAATGGTTACTGGATATTCCGCTTGCTTAAAAGATGGTCTCTTATGGCCCCGAGGGCTGCCGCAGGGATTCCCCGACCTGGGCAGTGGTGTATTTGAAACGCTTCCCGTCCGGCAGCTTTCATCAGGAAACTTTGAAGCTACAGAGCTTGCTGCTCATATTACCAGGCTACAGCAGGGGTGTCTGGTATTAGGTCTTAAGGCTCCAGCTGCCGAAGAAGTTCAAAGGCAGGTAGATACATTAACTGAAAAATATGCCACAGGTGGTACTTTTCCTGCTCGCCTCAGGCTACTTGTCTATTCTGATGCTTTTTATGTCCACTTATCTCCGTTCAGGCCTGAATTTGAAGTTGCCAGCGGAATAAGCGCTATTAGTTTTAATGCTGAGCGCAAATTACCAGAGATAAAGTCATGCTATGCATCAGCTTCTCTTAAAGCGCGAAAAGCAGCCCTCAATGCCGGCGTACAGGAGGCTTTACTGGTTGATAGTGACGGAATATTAAGGGAAGGGGCCTGGAGTAATTTCTTCTGGATAGACGATAATCAACTGATTACACCAAAAACCAATGTCCTTCCCGGCGTAACCCGCAGTGCGGTGATACGGGTTACTAACTGGCTTGAAGTAGTCAAAGAAGATTTTCCGGTGGCGCACGTTCTTGAACGGGCCGAAGAAGCCTTTATTACTAACTCATTATACGGAGTTGTGCCGCTGGTAGCTATTGATCACAAAATAATTGGTGGCGGCAGGCCGGGCCAGGAAACACTTAAAATTAAAGCTGCACTTGAAAGCGAGTGGGGATGGTAATTTGTGGTGATATAAAAAATGCCTCGTTACCAAAATCGGTGGATCATCTGTGGTTCAGGTAAAGCGGCAAGTTGGTAAAATAGGGCGATTCCGAGTGCATATTGAGTTAGCTCAAATGCTTTCAAAACTTTGGGCTAAATAATTCGTCTACGTTCACGGTTTCGTATTTCGTCGACGTATACGGCTACGTAAACGAAAAAACGTCTGCGTAGACATCTACGGCCTTAGGGAGAACGTAATTCCTTCAAAAGTTGGTTTTAGCGGCGCTTTAGACCCACTTTTTTGGTGGTGCTTCTAAAAAATTAATACACCCATGCATAAAGCCTTATGCAAAGCACCTAAAGCTCAGCCAGCCAGCTGGCTGCATATTATTCATTAATATTTTGCAAATGAAAATTCATGGCATCAGCAAGTCGTGGAGTTGTTTCTCTTAAAAATGCACCGTTGGCATCGTGCTTTTTTATAAACGATAACAACTTTTTCAGATCTAAATCAGGACCACTCAAGACAATGTCGTCGCCCATCCTGTTAACCAGTGCAGCCGGAAAATGAACCCCTAAAAGCTCAAGCATACGCTGGTGGTCAGAAAGATTTGATATAAGAGCGCTGCGCCCGCACAGCGCTTTTGAAACCTCTTCCGTTGAACCGGCAGCCAAAACTTCACCACGGTAGAGCACTATTACTTTATCAGCCAGTCTTTCAACCACATCCATTCGATGTGATGAAACCATAAAGGCAATGTCTTTTGAGTAATCTCTGATAAGATCAGTTAATTCACGGGTTTTTTGTACATCCAGACCGTCGAAGGGTTCGTCAAAGAGAAAAAAACGCGGGTTGCAGAGAAACCCGACCGCTGTTTGGACGCGGCGGCGTTGTCCTTTTGAGAGCTCGCGGCCCAGCTTTGAAAAAAGCGGAGTTATATTCAAGCGATCAATTATATGGCTGCCATCTTTACGGTAATAGTTGGCATCATTTTGCTTGAGCCGACACCAGAGCTTTACATAGTTTTCAACGGTAATATCAGCAAACACCGCTCCAGTTTCAGGACAAAATGCCATATGTTGTTCAGGTAGAAGAATTTCACTTTTGCCCTTGCCTTTATCCTTAATGGTAAGTGTGCCACTATTTCCTGGAAGCAAACCGAGAATACTTTTAATTAACGTAGATTTTCCAGCGCCATTGTGACCAATTACGGCGAGAATATTACCA
>RFHI01000016.1 GCA_003696425.1 Candidatus Dadabacteria bacterium
CTGAGCAGGGAGTTCGTTTTCTGTGATTCGATTAAAAATATCGGAAGAAACTGAAAAATTCAGACAGGAATTTCAGAGCTGGTTAAAAGACCATAGGCCGCCAGAGATTGATTCAGACTGTTCATTGGAAACCTTTGAAAAAGCTGGCCGCCAGTGGCAGCGTGAGCTTGCATCCGGCAGGTGGGTGGCTGTTCACTGGCCTGAGGAATACGGTGGTCGATCGCTCAGTCTGGTTGAAGAGGCAATTGTGCAGGAAGAGCTGGTGCGGGTTAATTCACCACAGCTTTTGGGCCTTTTTGGTCTTACTATGGTGGGACCTGTTTTAATTGAACACGGTACAGCAGAACAGAAAAAGAAGTATTTGCCATCAATATTAAATGCTGATGAGATTTGGTGTCAGGGATTTTCAGAGCCAGGTGCCGGGAGTGATCTGGCAGCGATTAAAACCCGGGCGAGGGTAGAAAAAGACGGTTTTTACATTACAGGGCAGAAGGTTTGGACAAGTTTTGCCCATATTGCTGACTGGTGTTTTTTGCTGGTTAGGACCTCTGATCACGAGAAGAAACATAAGGGCCTTACATATCTTCTGGTTGACATGCATCAGGACGGAATAACAACGCGGCCACTTAAGCAGATAACAGGGGATCAGGAGTTTAACGAAGTTTTTTTTGATAATGCTTTCGCGCCGGCTGAGAATGTAGTAGGGGAGGTCGGAGAGGGATGGAAAATAGCGATATCCACCTTAATGTATGAAAGGGTGGTACTTACTTTTGCAAGACAACTTCAGTCAGAAGTTGCGCTCTCGCAGTTGCTTGAGCGGACTGCCGGAGATACTGATAGTGCACAGCAGCTGATGCTTTCCGGGGAGGTGGCAAAAGCCTGCGCTGTCAGGGCGCTGGCCTATAAACACCTTCTGGATTATGCTGCAGGTAAAAAACCAGGACCTGAAGGATCGCTTGACAAGCTTTTTTGGACGGAGTCCTTTCAGTCCATTTCACGACTGGCTATGGAGTTTGACGGGTTTGATGTGTTAGAAGGTGCTGATTCTGCGTCAGCTGGAAGTGATGTGCAGCGTTATCTCTATTCGCGTGGCCGTACAATTGCTGCAGGCACATCTGAGATTCAAAAAAACATTATTGCAGAGCGTTTGCTCGGAATGCCGCGGCTTAAGTATTCAGAGTAGATTGTTCGCTGATGGCCTTACCCAGGATATCAGAAAGAAGCCGATTGGCTACGCTCTTTTTGTTGGCGATTATCTTAACCAGCGGTATTTTTCTGCGAAGTTACAATATTACCCTGCGGCCACTTCATAACGATGAAGGTGTTAACTATTATTTTATAAAAAAAGTCCGTAATCTCGGCTACTATCCGTATTCTCATGAAAACTATCACGGGCCGGCTTACTTTTATCTTACCCGCGCTTTAATGGATTTCTATAATGCTTTTCTTGCTGCCAGTCCGCCTGAGCGGGCTGATGCCGTCAAGCCTGAGTTTAACAAACTTGACCCACGCCGTGACAGCGAGCTGTCACTTCGGCTTTCAAGTATTGTTGTCGGTTCTCTGCTGCCACTACTCTTTTTGCTGTTACTCTCCCGTTATCCGCCGGGAAGAATTATTGCCGGCATGATGCTGGTGACCTTTAGTCCCTCTGCGGTATTTTATTCCCGTTATGCTATTCATGAAACGCTGCTGGTGTTTTCCGTGTTATGGTGTGGGCTTTCACTTTATTTATGGATTGCTGAGAAGAGAAGCGGCTGGCTATATTCGGCAGCCGGAGGATTTGCTCTGGCTGTTACAACTAAAGAGACATTTATCATTAGTGCAGCTGTTCTTATTCTTTCTCTTATTTTCAGCACCGGTCCAGTAAGGTTTATCAGACTGTATTTGAAAAGCCGGCAGGATATTTATAAGGCGCTTATTCTGGCTGTTATCATTGTCTTTTTGGTATTTAGCGGTTTTTTTCAGTGGCCGGGAGGGTTGCGTGAGATGCTTCTGGCTGTTCCTCAGTGGATAGCACGCAACGACAGCGATTACGGCCATCATAAACCTGTCTGGTATTACTCAAAAGTAATATGGAAGACTGAGCCGTGGCTATTGCTTGTCGGCCTGGCGCCGCTGTTTATTACTGCAAAAGCACTAATAATGAGAGAGCGGGGAGTTAAGTTTAGGCATGCCGACAGGCTGCTTTTATACTTTACCTTATGGACCTTTTTAAGCTGGATTATATATTCATTTATAAAATATAAAACTCCCTGGCTTATTATTAACATTACAGTGCCGGCAAATTTTCTGTTAGGACTTTTAATTACCGATTTTTTTAAATCAATGCGTACATTGGCGCCGCTTTTATGTTTATTTGTCGTTGTAGAGTTTTATTTTTGCAACTGGTACAATTTTAAATTCCCGTACGGCGACCAAAACCCCTTCTCGTATGTACACACGTCAAAAGGGATGCTTACACTTGTAAAACGAATTGATGACTACAGGGTTAAAAACCCTGCTGCCAGAATTCTTGTAGGCGTAAAACAATACTGGCCGCTGCCTTTTTATCTGCGTGGACGTTCCCGTAATGTTGCATATGCAGCAAGTGATGATTTTAAATCCAACCGCAATATGTATGAGATTCTGATTATGGATAAGAAAGTTGTGGTGGACGACCCCGAGTTTGAGAGAATATATTTGAGGCTAAGTGATGTTCAGGAAGCACAGGTTTATTTTAAGAAGTTACCTTCATTTCAATCGCCTTAATAAGTGAGTGAAGCGTTTTGGTAACAGGAACTGAAACGCTGTGCTTATTTGCAATCTCTATTAACTTGCCGGCTATAAAATCAATCTCGGTTTGTTTTTTGTTCTTAAGATCAATAAGCATTGAGTTAAGATTAGCAGAATGCTTAGTAATGCTATCTAAAATATTTGCATTGTCGCTCTCAAATAAGTTGACTCCTTCTTTTAGGGCCACCCGCCGTACTTCATCCAGCGCCGCAAACGCCAGCTCTCTTAAATGTGAGTTTTCTATAACTGCGCCATTCGTTGTTCCTGCCAGTGCGCAGATTGGATTTACTGCCATATTAACCAGCAGCTTTTTCCACTCTGCCAGCTTAACAGATTCTTCCTGAGTGCAACTGAACCCGGATTGTGTAAGTGTAGTGCACAGCTTTTTAGCCCCTTCAGCATCAGTTGCCAGGCATGCAAGCGATGCTTTAAGCTCCCCTGATACTTTTACCGTATGCGGTTCTAATTTAAATGCGCCAAAGGATAAGAGTAGCCTAAGGACAGACTGATTAAC
>RFHI01000155.1 GCA_003696425.1 Candidatus Dadabacteria bacterium
ATCCTTTACTTTTGAAGAGTTCATCTCTTCAGAATCTTTCAGGTCACTTAAAATGACTTTTTTATCCTTTCTTATAAGCTTAAAGCCGTTAAGTTTAAGGTTGCTTATATCAGCAGCTTTAACCTGTAACAGCTTAAGATTGCGCCAGACGTCCTTTTGTACAGCAGCCTGATAAACACTGAACGGGATAGAATAGGTCAAATCACTTCCAGCAAGCCTGGCATGTACCATTTTATATACCGGAGAGCTCCCAAGATAGAGGATTCCCAGGACTTTATCTCCCTGTTTGAAAGTAATTTTTCGTTCGAAGTTTTCATCTGTAACTTTAAGCTGTTTAGCAGCAATCTTAGTCTGCCCTACCGGCAGAGGTTTTTTAATCTTAGCAAGTTTATTAAGAAACTCCTTTACTTTGGTTTCAGATGCCGGAAAATTATTATCAGCAGGAATAACCCAGTTATCGTCTTTCTTTGTTAAAACAAGTGGTTTCTTGTCCTTTTCTTCAATTTGAACAGTATCAACATCTTCTGTTTTAAAAGGCAGCAGTGGCTCTTGACTCTTAAAATGAGCAAGTTTATCTCCACCACTATACATAAATGCAATAAGTGCAATTTGCGCAACCAGGATAATTACCAGAGTTCTAATTAACGAGTTCATAACACTTATGCCCCCTGCGGCTGTAAAATCTGCTGATAACGACTGACCACGTTATTTCGACTGGTGCGGTAAATACCAAATACAATCAGAAGTCCAGCCAGTGCCATAGCATAGTTTAAATACTCCCAGAACATCTGTTCTGATTTTTCAAGTGGTTTAAGAGTGCGGGTAAAGTGCCCGCGGTTTCTGATTGAAAGCAGTCCGCGATCTTCAACCGACCAGTCAAGTGTATTTTCCATCAGCTGCAGCGAATTTATAAAACGGTTAGTGCCCTTGGTAGCTGAAATTCTAAGAGTAGCGTCAGCCAGAAACTCGTTTGAGGCGTAAACAATTATCCTGGCCGAATCAGGTGACTTGTCAATTACACCGGTGATTACAGGCTTCTTCTCTTTTTTATCCTGCTTCTGGTCATCTTTCTTGTTCTCCTCAGGCTTTTTCTCTTCGAGCAGCGGTGATTTTTTGCCTTTAAAAAACGACTCGAAACTGCCTTCAACAATGCCGCCGATAACACGGGCCTTCTCTTCGCCGAGCATAGGAAATCCCAGCTCGGGATAGAGCTGAAAGTCCGGCTTTATCTGAGTTGAAGTGGTTGCTATAGACTTAGGCGAGCTTTTAAGCAGCCAGGTAATTTTATGTTTGTTATCTTTTTTAAGCTTCAATGGCGAAGGCCAGTTAATAGTAACCTGGGTAATGCCGGAGGTTATCATATTATCGCGGTTTAACCCCTCGCCGCGCACATCAACAAAAAAGGGATAGCGAATGAGCTTAATCTCTTCAACGGTAAAGGCTCCGACCTTATGCCTGATCGGGACTGGATAACTTTCATTTTGCGGGTCAAGGATAAGCTTCTTTTCGAAAGTAATTCCATTGTGCTTTAACCAGTCCTCAAGGCCGGATTTTTTATCTTCAGCACTTATATTCTGGCGGGTCTGGGTGATATGGAAAGGAGCCGTTGAGAGTATTACTGTGCCTCCTTTCATAAGAAACTGATCGACTGCAAAGAGCTGCTTCTGATCAAGCCCTTCAGGAGAGAGCAACAGCAGTACATCGACATCCTCAGGCACAACACCGTTTTTAAGATCAACGCTGTCTACAGTAAAATTCTCCTGAAGTTTTTCTTTTAAGAGATTAAAGGTTTTTCCCGGAGGCATAAAGCGCGCCATCATCGGATTGGGCGGGGTTGGCACGGGTGGTGCGTATACGCCAACGGTTTTAAGAAACCCATGCGAGAAGCGTTTAAGACCTGCTTCGATGCTGCGGCGTGCTCCGGCAGCATCGAGATCAGCCGGAAGCGGAATCTGCAAAACCTGCTCGCCGCTCTTTAAAATCATGTAAAAATAAAACTGATTGGGGTCAAGCAGCCCCGCTACCATCGGCTGAAAACCGTATTTTTCCATAATTTCTTTTGCTGCTTTGCCGCCATTAGCATCCGGGTCTACAAATTCAACATCAAATTTATCACCACCAATTTTTGTAAGCCTTGTAAGTTCATCCTGGAGTTTGATACGAAACTCGCGCAAAGCTTCCGGCAGCTTGGAATCATCCGATACGTAACCTATAAAAGTAACCGGTTTTTTCAGACTGGCGAAAAGATTTTCAGTGCTCTGAAAGCCGTAAAGAACTTTTTTAATTGCCCTAGTTATGTCATATTCGGGGTTTCTCAGCTCAACGTTTATATCGTCTTCACTGCGGACATACAGGTCAATTAAATCGCGAAAGTTTAAAACTTCAAACTTGTCACCATACTGAACAACAATATCAAAATATGAATTCACCAGCGAGGCCTGATACTTGTCAGCCACCTGAAACGGCACCGGTTTAATATTATATTTTTGGGCGGCCTCCTCTTCCAGTTTGGGATCCTCTCGCGGGTCAACAAATTCAGCCCGAACTTTACCGTGCCCGGCAATCTCGTATTCACGGATCAGATCTCTAAGCTGAGGCACGAGCGGGGCAAGCAGTGGATGGGTCTTGGCGCTAAAGTATCCGCGAATTAAAAGCGGCTCCTGAAGCTGGTTTAAATAGTTGCGGGTGGCATCAGAGATCGAATATATACCGCCCTGGGTCATATCTGCCCGAAGAGAATATACCGGTGTAAGCCAAACATTAGCCAGTGCAAAGTTAAGTATCATTAAGAGAGTTGCATTGCGCCAGCGTTTGTGGCTGCTATGGCTCTTTTCTTCAGACCATTTTAACTTTTCAAGCGAGTAAATATTCAGAGTAAAGAATATCCCGACAAGGCTTAAATAGTAATAAATATCGCGAATATCAATTACACCCCTGGTAATTGATTCAAAGCGCGAGCCAGTACCAATAAGTTTTAAGATCTCAGCGCCTTTTGTTCCGAAGAGCGAACTGATTGCGTCTGAACCGACTCCGTAAAAGATTCCGCAAATAATAAAGGTACCAATCAGGCTTACAATCTGATTGTCGCTTCGGGCACTGACATAAAGACCGATCGATACATAAGCTGCTGCTAGAAAAATTGTAGCAATATAACCGCCAATTACAGGCCCCCAGTCCAGATTGCCGAGAAAAGAGACCGTAACAGGAAGCGGCAGTGTCAGCAGTAACGCGATGACTACCAGCGTCATACAGGCAACGAATTTACCGAGAACAAGGTCGAGGGTGTTAACCGGTAAGGTAAGCAGAAACTCCAGTGTGCCCATGCGGCGCTCTTCGCTCCACATCCGCATGGTAAGCGAGGATACCAGAAAGATTAAAAGAACCGGCATCCATTCAAACAGCGGCCTTACGTCAGCAATATTTCGGGCAAAAAAGGTTTCTACCCAGAAAAAGATAAAGAGATTAATAAAGAGAAAAGTGCCGAGAAAAATAAAAGCTACCGGCGATGAAAAATATGCAGCCAGCTCCTTACGGGCTACATGCCAGATCTTACTATTCATTTGCTACCTCCCTGGCGTCCTTCATTAATCTCTTTAAAAACAGTATCAAGGTCGCGCCGCTCCGGTGAGAGCGAAAAGAGATTCAAGCCCTGATCAATTACAGCTTTGGCAATTAGCGGACTTAAACTAGTGCCGTTCTGTTCTACTTCTAAAACAAATGTGTTCAGATTATCCTGCTGTTTTTCAAGCTGAACAGACTTAATGCCGTTTAATTTTTTAAGGTTTGCACTTACCTGATCGGGCGAGCCATCTACGCTTAAAAGCAGACGGTTTGAGCTGTGAATTTTATCGAGTTCTGAGTCGAGAGCAATTCTACCCTGCAGCATTATAATGACCCGTCCGCAAACAGCTTCTACTTCCTGCAGAATATGAGTAGAGAGAATAATTGTAGCTGATTTACTTAGCTCGCGGATCAGTGCGCGGATTTCATGAATCTGTGTGGGGTCGAGACCGCTGGTCGGTTCGTCCAGAATAAGAATCTGAGGCTTGTGTAAAATTGCCTGGGCAATACCAACGCGTTGGCGGTAACCCTTTGAGAGTGTGCTGATCAAATCAGTTGCTTTTTCCTGTAGCTCGGTTTTTTGAATGGCATCTCTTATATAGTCCGGACGATCCTGCGGGTTAATGTCGCGCAGCTCGGCTACAAACTCGAGATAGTCAATAACTGTCATCTCCGGGTATACCGGACAATTTTCAGGCAGGTAACCGATTTTTTTCTGGACTGTAATTCTGTCACTCTCAATATTTGTTCCGGCTATCTCAATCGAACCGCTGTTAGGCTCAAGGTAACCGGTGAGCATTTTCATAATAGTGGTTTTACCGGCACCATTATGGCCCAAAAGACCGACAATCTCGCCGGCGGCAATATCAAAAGAAACATCGTTCACCGCAATAAGATCGCCGTACTTTCTGGTAAGGTTTTTTACACTGATCATTTTATCTCTCTTATCAGTCAGCTATATATTGCTGGCAGCGACGGAATGTCCAGCAGCTCTTCAATAAAAAGCATGACTCCCGGCGGGTTGCTGATTACAGAACAAGACGCCAGTTCTTATCGAATAACCGTTCTGTCTTAAGTTAGCATAATTATTTTTTCTCTGAGTGCAAGGGGTGGCAGTGTTACTTTTTACGCAGTTTGGTTCTTAAAGCTTCAATTTGTTTACTTTTATCAGCCAGAAACCTATCCAGCGCTTCGCGGATATAAGGTTCAAGGTCGAGATCGTCACTTCCAAAATTGCTGATGATGGTATCATAAAAACGTTTAGTTTCAGGTGATACTGTCAGTGTAATCCTTGTGTCGCTGAAGCGGTCAGTTAATAAGTCACGTACCAGTCCAGAAAGCGAAGCACCTGAGCGGGCCACCTGCTCACGCTGTTCAGGTGTGATTAATATGTTAACCCTTTGATATTTCATTATTAATTAAAAATAAATTTTCCAATCTCTGTTTCTTAAGTCGGTAGATACGTATTAAATCTTGACATAGATGTATAAGTACATATATAATACATATATATACACATTAATACAAGTGAGTTCTGGAGGCGTTTTAGCATGGTTTCATTTTCAGCCTGGCTTGTCTGGGCGCTGGTTGGAGCAGCGTTAATTATTGTAGAGGTTTTTACCCTTACTTTTATGATCTTCTGCTTCGGGCTGGGGGCTTTTGCAGCCTCGGCTGCCGCTCTTTCAGGTGCTGACCCCGCTTACCAGTGGGGAGCTTTTCTAATTGTATCAGCTGCTACACTTGCAACCACGCTGCACTTGATGCGCGCACACGATAAAAAGCCGCTAAGAAAAGCCGGAGTAGATCGGGTTGTTGGCAAAGAGGGTGTAGTTATTGAAGACATTCAAGCTCCAGATAGCGGCCTTATAAGGGTCGAGCACGATACCTGGCGTGCGGTCAGTGATAGTAAATCCGTTATCAAAAAAGGAACGCATGTCAAAGTCGACGGTATTCAGGGCACTCATCTTATAGTTTCGGTTTTAGAGGAGGTAAAAGAATGAACATTAGTCTTACTTTTATAGTAATTGCGGCTGTTATCGTAATTATCGCACTTATATCAGGCGTAAAAATAATTAAGCCGTGGCAGAAGGGCGTTGTAGAGACTCTTGGTAGATACACGAAAACTCTCAATAGCGGGCCTCGTATCATTATACCATTTCTTCAGAGCGTGCAGCTCGTAGATATGCGCGAGCAGGTAGTCGACGTACCCTCACAGGAGGTAATTACCAAAGACAACGTAGTCGTTACGGTTGATGCAGTAGTGTATCTGGAAGTGGTCGATCCGTTTAACTTTGTATACAATATTGCAAACTTCTGGCTGGCAATAACTAAACTGGCGCAGACTAACCTTCGTAACTTAATCGGTGATATGTCGCTTGACGAGTCGCTGGTTTCACGAGATGCAATTAATACCCGTTTGCGTGAAGTACTTGACCAGGCTACTGACAAGTGGGGAACACGTGTTACCCGCGTTGAGATTCAACGGATTGAGCCGCCGCGCGATGTGGCTGAAGCGATGCACCGCCAGATGAAAGCAGAAAGGGACCGGCGTGCCCGTATCCTTGAGGCTGAAGGTGAAAAACGTGCAGCGATCCTGGTAGCAGAAGGTGAAAAAGAATCTAAAATACGTAAGGCTGAAGGTGAAGCACAAGCAATTAAAGCGGTTGCCGAGGCCCAGCGCTTTGAAAAACTTACTGTTGCAGAGGGTGAGGCAATAGCAATTAAACGGGTCTTTGAGGCAATTCACGAAGGGCGTCCTACCGAAGATCTTATTGCCATAAAATACTTGGAAAGTCTAAAAGATATTGCTAACGGACAGGCCACCAAGCTGTTTCTACCGTATGAATCATCCGGCATTCTTGGAAGTCTCGGGGCAATTGGGGAGCTATTCGGAAAAGACAAAACCACGGCACAGTAATAAAACTGCCCGGTAACTGCACGGGAGTTAATGTGGTGGCCCGGCGTGCCGGGCCCAATTTTTTAAACGGTTATACTGACACTGTTAATTAAAATCTTCCGGCTTAAGCGTCAGCGTTGCCACTGCCAGCGGTTCAAGGTTTTCGGCCTGGGCCAACACAGCCGTGCCGGCTTCGCGGCGGATACGTTTCCTCAATTCGCGTGCCAGGTCATTTGCGTCTTTTTCAGTTGTGAGCTGATCAGACATATCAAGTAGGGCCAGGCCGGTTTCACGCACCAGTACGAGATTATCTTGAAGTAGTCCCCTGGCGCGCTCAAGTACTTCGGTGTTATTTTTAATTTGATTCTTCAGGGCACTTAAATCTTCAACTGCAGCAAATGCGTCAGCCTGTCGCAAAATAGTTCTTTTTGCACTGAAAAGATCGGCATTTCCTGCCTCACTTACGTGTTTATTTCCAGGAATGCCTGCTGGTACGGGAACAGGGCGGCGTCCACGAATTTTTTCACTTGCAAGCAGCTGGTGACCATCTACTGTTGTAAAGCTGTTAAAAATATCTGCTGTAGAATCCGATCGCTTGGGGTCGAGGCCAATAGTTACAAACACCTCTTCAAGACCGCTGACTTCTAAATAATCGAACTGTCCCAGAGAAGCGCTATTAACTATAGTTTCCATCTCTTTTGCCAGCGAGCGGAATTCAAAGTTAAGATTGCGGCGCTTTTGTTGAGAAGCACTGGATCGGGTAGCCTTAGTGGCAACTTCAATCATCTGGTCTGCGAGCTTATCAATTTTTTCTAGATCAGCCTGAGCCAGATTAACGACACTGGCGGCCAGGTTAATTCCCTGAACAGCAGTAGCATACGTCCTGGCGCCCAGTCTTAAACCTTCAGCAGCTGACTGTACCGGATCGCTTCCCCCACGCAGTGCTTTCTGAAGGTTAGCTTTAGCACTATCTTCACCGCGTGCAATGGCACCCAATTTATTTATAAAGTCACCATCTATGTAACTTTTAAGTCCGCGAATAGCCATTCAATCAGACCCGATCTGTAGTAATTATTTATGATGCTTTAGATTCACACTGGAGGTGAAAAGGCTTAAGAGAAAAGGCTGTAATACCAGTAGGTTAAATGCCGTTTTAATGCTGTAGTTTTGTATCAGTGGCTTAATCTGCTTACTATTGGAAAGTAGTGCTAACTGTTATACAGAAGCTGCAGGTCTTGAAGTGCTATGACTTGCGGATCTATTTCTGCTTAATTAACTGCTTTATGCGGGGGAACTGCCGTGAATTCTCTTTATGCTGATAGAATTGCTCTGATTGATACCGAGAACGCCTTTAAGGTTGGCCCGCTTATCGTTGGCCTGGAGAAGGAAGGGCATGAAGTAATTAAGTTAAATCTCGGAGAACCTGATTTTAATATACCTGATTTTATAAAAGAGGAG
>RFHI01000156.1 GCA_003696425.1 Candidatus Dadabacteria bacterium
CTCTGGCATAGCAATATTTCCTGTTAGTGATTTTATAGTGGAACTTCAAAACGGACTGTTCTAATTGGATTCCCTCCCCAACAGCCAGCTTCTTACCTGTCTTAACCCTGCCCTGCCGCAAAAGGCAGCATAAGCGATAGCACTGTCAATTATTCGCAGCTCATCGAGTTTGCGTATATGATTGGCAAAGCGGTACTTGAATTTCTCAGAGCCGGCCCCAAAATCAAATTCACGCAGATCTTTTTCCAGCGCTGACTGGATTAAAAAACGAAGCAGCACCTCACCAGGTGAATGCTTTGAGAGCGCCGGATTAAAAGTGGGCTTATACCAGTAGTAGCGCAACTTGTACTGAAAGCCAAAGTGAAAAGCAATTGGCTGATCATTAAACGTTACCACTGAAAATTTTAGTATACCGCTGCCATCAAACTCGGTAAGCATACTGTAATAAAACTCTCGCTGGCTCTTCTGAAGAAACTGGCTCTTATCCCCTGCTGCTCTTCTTCTCTCAATATGCTGACTGAAAAAATCCTCCATAAAGGGTTTTATCAGGCAAGCTTCAGAGACTTCTGTAAAATTAAGCTCGCCGTTTCGCTTGAAATAATTAAAGTGCCTTACCAGGCTCTTTTTGCGGAGAATTTTCTCGGGGTCTTCTAATTTATTAAATAAAATAGTTGGTGCATCCTGAAGCCTGTTCCGGCAGACCGGATAGTGCCACAAGCTAAAATACTCTTCCAGCCCTTTAAGTGACAAGGCTTTGCCGGGGACATTCTTAATAACAATCTGATCCCACGTTTCGCGGTGAATATTAAGCCAGTCAAAGATCATTCTGGCTGCTTCAGGAAAATCAGGATCGAAAGGAAAGACTGAGTAATCTGCTGCCCAGTTGTCACTGCCGATAAGGGTAACTACCCTCTGCGGTAACAAGTTCTCATAGCGGCGGGAAAGCATAAGCGGTGCTGCGGCCATAATCCTTCCGCCTTTATCAGAAACAACCAGGATCATAAGCTCAGAGCTTCCGCCAAAAGCCTTCCACCAGCTCTTTATAAATTCATGCCGCTGAAAAACAGTACTGTACGGATCATTATCCACCAGACTGTTCCAGCGTTCTTTAACCTGGTCAAAGCTGTCAAGCTCAGTTATTAACGATATCTTCATTCTTCCTTTTAATCTCGACAAAGAGAAAGCGCCCTGCCCGCCAGCGCTCGCCCTGTATATAGCTTCTAAAAAAGTTCTTTAATTCTTCATCTGAAGGGCGCGGGTATTCAACTTGAGAGAGGCCAATACCTCCTTCCGTTTTAATGCCCACAAGATCAGAGAGAACGGCTACTTCCCCTCCGCTTTTAAGAGTCTTTTCTATTTCATGTTCCAGCCTCTTATCCCAGCCTTTGACGCCCACAGTTTGAATGTCATAAAGAACGCTAAAACTTTTTATATTACTAAAATACTCAAGCGGCGCCCAAACAGAAGGCCCTAACGACTGTCCGTGAAGAACAACAAGACTATTGGCCGGCATATGCTTTTCAGCTTCGGCCATAAGACGGCGCATAATACCTCTCTCTCCAAAAGTATAACTTGCGCTAATTGTAACAAAATTAAAGCAGCCAATCAGTATTGCCAGAGCCGGTATAAAGTTTTTAGAGCGATTAAAACCAAGCGAGAAAAAAAGCGGCACTTCGCTAAGACCTGCTACGATTGTAACTGCAACGAACGGCAAAAGCGGAGAAAAACGCTCTATATCTGAGCCCTGCCAGAGGATTGAAAAGGCCGTTACTGGAATTAGGGAAACCAGGGCCACTGACAAAAGTATCTTTGCAGTTCTATCACCATAAAATAGTCTGCGAAGGTGTCCGGCCAGCGACAGGATAATTGTAATCACAAAACAAAACAGTGCTGCCAGATACTGCCAGTACTCAGCAAGCGGGAGCTTCTCTCCTGCAAAAAGGGCCGTTTTAAAAGCTGTACCCGTATCTCCTAAATAAATAAAGCTCTGCATAAATCCGAGTGCGGCTCTCAGAACTCCGGCCAATGAAAACGTAAGTGGAATATTATGGCTGCTTTCAGAGAGCCATGCTAAAAAGCTTTTATTAATCTGTGGTGATACGCCAAGTAAATATGCGGAACCTAGGGCAATACCCAGAGTTGTGACAAATACAGAGACTAAAGAGACAACTGCCTGGATCCTGGCGCGTCTTCCTCCTCCTGATCGCATGTAGCCGGAGATTACAAGTGCCGGAAAAAGCAGCACAGCTGGCGCCCAGAAAAGAACAGCTGTAACAAAGAAAAGCGCAGAAAGAATAATATCATCTTTTGCGGGATATTCCTTTAAGGCCAGTAAAAAGGAGAGTGTAATAAAAAACTGTGCCGCGCTGTATGCGCTTCCGCTTCCACCGTAAGAGAGCGCAAAGTTTGATAGCGCTACAATCAGGGCACTTGCAATTGCAGCCTGAAAAGGAAGCTCCAGCTGTCTTGAAATAAAGTAGACTGTAAATGCTGTAAGAGCCATAAAAAGGGCTGACCAGCACTGTAGAATAAAGAGCGGATCATGTAACTCTCCGCTGAGTCTGTGAATTAAAACTGCTGTAAAATAACCAAGCGGCCTCCAGAGAAGATGGCCGCTGTCAGGTTCTGGTAGGCTACCTCCAGCCAGCGCCTGTTTAAGATCAGTTGCGTACCAGACAGCATCGCCGTACCAGTCCGGATTTATATAAATATAAAAAGCCGTAAGGAGAATCGGCGCAATAACCCACAGCAGTGTTTTAAGCACCAGTGCCCACATTAATTCAGCAGTTGAGCCTATATAAGAACTCTTTTCAGGCATAAGCAAAATTAAGCTAATAAACCGGATATAATAGCAATTTTACCATTTCCAGTGCGCTAACATAGCAGATAACCGGCTGTTATTACTGATTTTTTATAGATTTCAGAAATATCTCTGAAAAATCATTTTGCTTCAGAACCTACAGTTTTACCTGGCATCTAACGACTAAGAACATAGCGGCCGAAGCGGCTATCGCGATAAGAGCTTAAACTTGATTCTTATGGCGATAATCGCACCGGCAAAACCGGCCGGGTTAGCGGTTCCGGATGTCCGAAATGTTAATCAGCGTGGGCATTCGCACAGTTTGCCGCAGGACCAATGGGGGTGCTTAAGAGATGCAGGTCCGGCAGGCTGTAGAAAAGGGTACGTGAGTAGGTGTGTAGGGATCGTTGAGTGTGAGGCCCCGTACTGTAAAGTGCGGGGTTTTGTTTTTTTGGAGGGGAGGTGTATCCCTACTAATATGAGTTTACGAGATAACTACTGCATAAAAAACCAACAGTAAATAACGATAACGTAAACAAGGCCGTACACGAAAACGTCCACACCGACGTGTACGAACTTTATTATTCACAATTAGCGACATTATTAACGCCTGGGCCACAGGGCGTACCACGTTCACGTAGACGACTACGTCTACGAATTTTAGTTTCCCCTGTCAGGTTCGTATCCGTTTAGAGTGTATATTTCGTAGACGTCGACGTAACCGTAAACGTAACAACGTCTCCGTAGACGTCCGCGTCTACGGTTTCACCCCCAACAATGCGCAACACTCTAGTTGCCATACACCTAATCAGCTATTCAACAAGAGCCTATACTCCACCTAATCTCATTCCCCCAACACAACCACCAAATCATTCTGCTCAACAATCTCACCTTCGCTTAAGACCAGCTCTTTAACACTGCCGTCTGATGCAGCCGGCACAGTAGTCTCCATCTTCATAGCTTCAATAACAAAAAGCGGCTGGCCTTTTTGAACCTTTTCGCCCTGAGCCACCAGTATGCGCGAAAGCTTGCCCTGAAGCGGAGAGCCTACTTCACCGGGGTTTTCAGCCTTGCGGTTTACTTTCTTTGTTACCTGCACGGACTGGTCCCGCACATCAATCCCACGGGTCTGGCCGTTAAGCTTAAAATATACCGTGCGAATACCCTCCGAATCAGGCTCAGTCATATAAACATAGCGCACAATCAGGCGCTTTCCCTGATCAATATCAAACATAACTTCCTGATCGGGCTTTAAGCCGTAAAAAAACTGCGGCGTTGGTATATTGGCGACTCTGCCGTAAGTCTTAACATGCCGGTAATAATCGCGGTAAACAGCGGGATACATAAGATACGATATATAATCCGTAAAACCGGCGCTATCCGGAAACTCGCGCTGAAACTCCTGCCAGCCCTTATCCATATCCACAGCAGGAACATGATCATTTGGCCGATCAGTATAAGGCTTCTCATCTTTTAATACTATTTTTTGAAGCTTTTCAGGAAACCCGCCGTAAGGCTGCCCAAGCTCGCCCCTGAAAAAGCTCTTTAGTGACTCCGGAAAGGCCAGCTCTTCGCCGCGCTCAAAAATATCAGCTTCAGTCAGGTTGTTTGAGGTCATAAAGAGCGCCAGATCGCCCACTACCTTGGAAGATGGCGTAACTTTTATAAGATCGCCAAGCATACGGTTCGCCACAATATAATTTTCTTTTATTTCCTCAAAGCGATCTTCCAATCCGAGTGCACGCGCCTGCGGGCGCAGGTTTGAATACTGCCCGCCCGGTATCTCATGGCGGTAAACCTCTGCAGTTCCGGTTTTAAGACCCGACTCAAAGGGATAATAATATTCACGCACTTTTTCCCAGTAAGCAGAAAAACGGTTAAGAGACTCAATATCGACTGGGCGCTCACGCGGATGGCCTCTTAACATCTCCACAATCGAGTTAAAGTTTGGCTGGGAAGTAAGCCCTGACATAGAACTTAGTGCTACATCAATTATATCAACCCCAGCATTAACCGCACTAAGATAAGTAGCTGCCTGAATGGATGATGTGTCATGGGTATGAAGATGAATCGGAAGATTTACCTGCTCTTTTAAGCGCTCAATAAGGAGCGCCGCTGCATCAGGCTTTAAAAGCCCGGCCATATCCTTAATTGCTATTATATGTGCTCCGGCATCTTCTAATTCGCGGGCTCTATCCAGATAGTACTGCAAAGTAAATTTCCTGCGCTCCGGATCACAGATATCACCGCTATAGCAGATACTGGCTTCGGCCAGCGCACCGGTATATTTTCGCACCGCCTGAATACTTACTTTTACTGCTTCAATCCAGTTCATCGAATCAAAGATTCGAAAGACATCAATGCCGTTCTGCCAGGCAGTTTCAACAAATTTTTCAATTACATTGTCCGGATATGCCGAGTAGCCGACAGCGTTGGAGCCGCGAAGGAGCATCTGCAGAAGAATATTCGGCACAGCCTCCCTTAAAAGACGAAGCCGCTCCCAGGGGCACTCGTGCAAAAACCTTAGAGCCACGTCAAAGGTAGCACCGCCCCAGACCTCCATTGAGAACACTTCCGGGTGGTGGTGGGCAAAACTTCTGGCAACCTCAAGCATATCAATTGTTCTTACGCGCGTGGCCAGAAGCGACTGGTGGGCATCCCTTAAAGTGGTGTCGGTATAGTGTATGGCCTTGTCTTTAAGCAGGTGCTCACAGAATTTTTCCGGGCCAAGCTGGTCCAATAGTTGTTTTGCTCCGTCAGGAGGGGGACGGTGGCGATCATACTCAGGCACAACAGGCTGGTAAAATATTCTGTCATTTGTCCTGCCCTTGACCGACGGATTGCCGTTAACTATAACTTCCGCAAGGTACCTTAAGGCCTTATTGGCGCGATCGCGTCCCGGTTTAAAGTCAAAAACCTCTGCGTGATCTTCAAGAAATTTAACCCTCGCTTTCCCCTTTAGAAACACGGGGTGAGAAATTACATTTTTTAAAAACTGGATATTGGTAGTAACACCGCGAATCCGAAACTCCCTGAGCGCCCTGTGAAGTCTCTCTGCCGCGCCGCGTAAAGTTCTTCCGCTTGAAGTTACTTTAACAAGCAGCGAATCAAAAAAGGGTGATATCGTCACACCGGAATAGGCACTGCCGGCATCAAGCCTGATGCCAAACCCTCCCGGACTGCGGTATGCAATTACCCGCCCGTAATCGGGTTTAAAATCATTAGCCGGATCTTCAGTAGTAATTCGGCACTGGATAGCAAAGCCGCTGCGTTTAACATCCTGCTGGCTTTTAAGATAAATACCCTTTGAATCAAGGCTGCGCCCCTCGGCAATAAGAATCTGAGAGCGAACAATATCTATTCCGGTTATCTCTTCTGTAACCGTGTGCTCAACCTGGATACGGGGATTAACTTCAATAAAGTAAATGCTGCCCTCTTTATCTACCAGAAATTCAACAGTGCCGGCATTCTGGTAGCCAACGGCTTTTCCAATCTTAAGGGCGTATTCGTACAGTTTCTCCCGCGTTGTATCATTTAAACCCGGGGCCGGTGCAACCTCTACTACCTTTTGAAAGCGGCGCTGAATGGAGCAGTCCCTCTCAAAGAGATGCACTATATTTCCGTAATTATCCCCAAGAAGCTGTACTTCCAGGTGGCGCGGGTTTTCAATAAACTTTTCAAGAAAGAGTGTTCCGTCTCCAAAGGCACGCTCAGCTTCGCTTTTTGCTTCAACAAGCGCCCCTTCAAGCTGGTTTTTATCTCTTACTACCCGCATGCCGCGGCCACCGCCACCGGCAGCTGCTTTAATGATCAGCGGATAGCCTATTCTTTCAGCTTCCTTTAAGGCTGCCTGCGGGTTGTCGGCACTTACGCGGGCATCTTCTATTACCGGCACCGAAGCCTTCCTGGCAACTTCCTTGGCCCGGATCTTATCGCCTAAGGCCTGCATAACTTCAGCCGAAGGGCCTATAAATGTAATGCCGTTTTCCTTACAGCGCCTTACAAACTCAACATTCTCAGATAAAAACCCGTAACCCGGATGAATTGCGTCAACACCTTTTTCAAGCGCAAGATATATGATCTCTTCAATATCAAGATATGGTTTTAGCGCCTGATCTTCGGGACCAATCAGATAAGCCTCGTCTGCCTTGTAGCGGTGAAGCGAGTAGCGGTCCTCGTAAGTATAAATTGCAACGGTCTGGCGGTTAAGTTCGGCTGCAGCGCGAAGCACCCTGATGGCAATTTCGCCGCGGTTAGCAACCAGGATTTTTTTAAATTCTTTAACTGTCCTTTCCATTCAGGTTAAATTTTTCTGAAATATAATTTAAAAACGGCTCGGCTGAAAGCTCTTCCCCCGTTACCCTTTTAGCCAGCTCCGTTGCTGTATAGCGCATACCGTGACTGCTTATATTATTAAATACCCACTTTGTAAGCCCTGAAAAATCACCGGTGGCAATCTTCTGATCAAGATTACTTATCTGCCGGTAAATCGTTTTTCTAAAAAGCCCGTCATATAAATTACCGAGCGCATAAGTTGGGAAATATCCAATCAGCCCGTGATACCAGTGGACATCCTGCATCACACCGTCGCGATTGTCAGTGGGCATTATATCGAGATACTTTTTATACAATTCATTCCAGGCTGCCGGAAGCTCTTTAACTGAAAGCTCTTTTGAAACAAGCTGTTCCTCAAGTAACATGCGGATAACTACATGCAGTGAATAAGTAACCTCATCTGCTTCAACTCTAATGAGGCTTGGCCTGACCCGATTAACGGCAGCGTAAATATCCTGGGCTGAAAACCGCTGTGCAGCTTCAGGTGCGATTTCTTTTACCAGATTATAGAGATAGTCTGAAAACGCCGTGCTGCGTCCAATAATATTCTCCCAGAGACGCGACATCGACTCATGAATGCCAAGGGAAACCGGCTGCGCCAGCGGAGTACCCCAGTGCTCATCGGAAAAACCCTGCTCATAAAGCGCATGCCCGCCTTCATGAAGAGCCGTAAAAAGCCCTGAGAGGAAGTTGTTTTTATCATAACGGGTGGTAATTCTGGCATCGCCCACGCCAATTGAGGTCATAAAAGGATGTGCAGTTGTATCAAGTCTGCCACGCTTAAAGTTATAACCTATATCGGCAAGTGCCCGCTTTAAGAGCTTCTCCTGCAGCGAAAGCTCCATTGAAAAGTCTGTATCATGCTCTTCGTTCTGCGCTGAAAGAA
>RFHI01000157.1 GCA_003696425.1 Candidatus Dadabacteria bacterium
GTTAAAACCCAGCCAGATATCGGCGTAGCGCTCACGCATGGTTTCATCGTGATGTTCCATAAGGTCTACTATTATCAGCCTGCCTCCGGCGCGCAGCACTCGAAAGGCATCCATAAAGGCCCTAAGCGGCTCAGGCAGGTGATGCATTACCATGTAAGCAACTGCAGTATCCGCACTTGCGTCAGCAAGGGGGAGGTGCTCAAGGTAACCGAGTCTTAAATCAACCGAGTCGCGGTGCTCTCTTAGATTTTCTGCACACTCATTAAGCATCGCCTGAGAGTAATCAACTCCGATTGTCTCTCCTGTACGTGGCAGTATCTTTTCAAGTAAAGCGCCGCTTCCACAGCCAAGCTCAAGCAGGGTCTCGTCCGGCTTGATTTCATTAATCAGCTCCTGAAGGTAAGAGCGCCGCTCCTGTTTTTCGCGAAGGGATTTCCACTCGGCAGCAACTTTTTCAAAAAAGCTGTGAGCCTCCTCGCGTCTTTTGTTTAATATTTGAGAGAGTTTTTCCCTGTCTGATGAGAAGGCCGGCTCAAGGCCGTTTAAGTTGGAAGTGCTGATATCGAGAAAGTTATTTATAATGGCGGCGGGAGCTTTTTCACTGTCCTGGTGGCTGAGGGTGTAGTAGATGTGCGTGCCTTCGCGGCGCGAGGTAGCAATTCCTGCCTGGTGAAGAATTTTAAGGTGATGGCTTACGGTTGACTGTCCCAGGCCAAGCACCGAGGTAAGCTCCTGTACATTAAACATGCCCTGGCTTAAGCAGTGCACCAGCCTTAAGCGGCTTTCATCTGCAAGTGCCTTATATGTTTCAATAATTCCCATACAACAATAATTCTAGCAAATATATCGATAGTTGTAAATATATAGATATAGTCGGCAGCGCATCAGAAAATGTTAACCGGGCAATAAGCTTCCGGCGGGTACACGGCGCAGGTTCCCAATTTAGCTAAAATTTTATAGTGGCGAGCCGTTCCGGGCGATCACTAACAGGTACTATACTGCGGCAAGCTCTTTTAAGGCCTTAAAAATAGGTGCAGGATCTGCCTGTGAAGGCATTTTGCCGCGGTCGTAAGTGTGCTTAATGTTACCATCACCATCGAAGCGAAAAGCATGGTTGGGGATATGGCTTTCCGGCCTTCGCTGGTCGGGATCTATCCTGCTCAGCTCAACTTTATAAGGGGAGCCTGGGGTATTATATCTCCAGACAACTACTTTCATTTCCTGGCCGTTTAAATTTAATGCGCCGTAAAAGGAAAGTTCTCCATCAAGCAGCTTTTCAAACATCTCTTTTAGCGCAGCTGGAGAAAAACCCACTTTATCTATAAAACCGCTGCGGACTTTTTCTACTTCGTCATAGCTCAGTGACGCGGTATCCGGGTCAGCGCTGCCTCCGATGCTGCCGGTAAAGCCAGCATAAATATCAGGGTCGGCCAGCGGCGTACGCAACTCGCGCGGGTCGAGCTGTAAGCTCCCGGGTACACGCAAGTGATGGGCAAAATCAGCATCAGCGACCGGTCCAGTTTTAGGTCTTCTGTCAAACTCCTGCATGTAACTACCCTCCAAAATAACGTTCTGCTTAACTCTACTAGGAAAGTACAGTCCTAATCAAATGCAGCGGCGCTTACACGGGCAGTGAAAAAATATACTGTATTATCAGTAGGCTGGCTTAATCTCGCGAAATATAAATATCCACGCGGCGGTTTAGCTGGCGGCCAACGTCTGTAGCGTTAGTCGCAATCGGGCGTTTTGCGCCAAAGCTTTTAACTTTTATGCGGTCTGAACTGATGCCGCGGGAAGCCAGGTAAGCGCTGACCGTGCGGGCGCGCGCCTCTGCCAGGCGTTCGTTGTGCTCAGGGCTTCCGCTATCATCAGTATGCCCGACAACATTAATAGTATATGCGTGCGGGCTGGCCTTAATGGATTCGGCAATAGTCTCAAGATTTGCAATTGCCCCGGCACGAAGACTTGTCTGGTCGGGATCGAAAAAGACCTGGTAAACTCCTCCGGCAATGTCTGATGTTATTGCCCTGTCAAGTTTATTCTGAATCCTGGCAAGCTGCTGGGCGTTGGCAGCGTTTTGTACCCTAAGCGCCGCAAGCTCCTTTTCCTGCCTGATAAGTTCGCTTTCGTTAAGGTCATAGGCAGCGCCGCTTAAAGCGCCACTTACAGCACCAAAACCGGCACCTACCGCAGCGCCTTCACCGGTTACCGTGCCGGGCAGGTTGTGCCCTACTACAGCACCTGCTCCTGCACCCCAGGCACCGCCGAGAACCATGCCGGCAGCAGTCTTATCCGGGCCGGGCTGCGGATTACTGCACGAGGCTAATAACATAACGGCTACAAATAGAAGTGCTAGACGATAAAGATTAAACAATTGCTGCATATTAAATAAATCCTGAATTTTAATCATGCCGGCTTTTATTTTTCCCCAAGAAGAGAGTCCCTGCAATAGAAAAGAGTGAAATTACAAATAGCATCCACCAGGGCCAGTCACCAGTATACTCAGTGTAAACGCTTTTTGCTTTAAGCGCGACAATCTCTTTTTTAAGAATTCCCTCTGAATAAACAGGAAGTTGCGCCACGGTCTGCCCCAGCGGGTCAACTATGGCAGTAAGGCCGCTATTGGTGGAGCGCAAAAGATAGCGCCTGTTTTCAATTGCCCGAAATGACGCAATCAGATGGTGCTGGTGGGGTGCTACCGTATTACCAAACCAGGCGTCGTTAGTAAGGTTTACAAGAACTTCCGCACCGTAATGAACAGCCCGCCTTGAAAGCTTTGGAACTATATCCTCGTAACAGATAAGTGGCGCAGCTTTAATATTTTTTGTGCCGACTTTGAGCGTTAAAACCTGCACATCATCTCCGGCTATAAAATTTGGCGTAGGGTGAATTGTTTCAAGCCAGGGAAAGATACCGGATAGCGGCGTGTATTCCCCAAAAGGCATAAGAATAATTTTATGGTACGGCTTTAAAATCCTGCCGTCAGGGTTTATCCCGATAGCGCTGTTGTGGTATTGCCCGGGCCCCGAATAGGTAAGGCTCCCTATAAGGTAGGTCTTCCCGGTGGGAAGCAGCGCAAGCTGCCTCTCCTCAAAAACGGTTGGAGTGTTAACATTTACCGGATTTAAAATTACGCTTTCAGGCCAGATTATAAGAGTATTTTCTGAGACTTTGCCTGAAAGAGAAATATAGCGGCGGGTGTTATCAAGAAAAAGTTTCTGATTGTGTTTTTCAACTGTTGAAATATTCGCCTGGATAAGGGCTACGTTAAATTTTTTACCCTCCGGATTTTTAAATTTGAGTGCGCGAAATTCCCCGTAAGTAAGTAGAAGCATAAAGATAAAAAACGGGACATAAACCGGCACGCTCTTTTTTTTGCCGTTAATAATTTCAAGCAGCGCTTCTGAGAGCCACAGCATAATAAATGTAATAAGAAGCGCACCTGCAAGGTCTGCTGCCTGGGCAAAAGGTATAAATGCAATCTGGGTGTGGCCAAAGTACCAGGGAAAGATTCTAATTGAAATAAACTCAGAGATTGTCCAGGCTGTAGCAGTGCGTATAAGCAGAAAATCAAACTTTTGGGGAAGATTTCGCCAGAAGAAAGCAAAGATAAGCCACTGTACAGCGCTTAAAACTGCATAGAGTAGGAATATTAATGTTGTTGGCAGCACCCCAAAGCCGCCAAAATCCGAGATGGTGTGAAAGAGCCAGTAAAAGCCAAGCGGCTGAAAGAGCACACCGGCAAGATAAAGCGGAAGATAAGCGCCAGAGGTTTTTCGGGTGCCTGAGACCAGCATAATTGAGGAAAGCCAGCCAAAGACTGCTGACAACACAGAGCCCGGCAGCCACCAGGCAATGCCCATAAATAGCGTGCTTAGCAGCAGTGAGCTTAAGCCACTTTTAGATAAAAGGGTTTTCACAGATAGCCTCGCCGGCCAGCATAGTTTCTATCCATAGCAGACGGTTGTATTTGGCTGTTCTTTCAGAGCGACAGACTGAACCGGTTTTAATCTGTCCTGAGCCGCAGGCAACTGCAAGATCTGCTATGGTAGTGTCTTCTGTCTCTCCTGAGCGGTGCGAGATAACAGTTCTATAGCCACTTTCATGAGCAAGCTCTATCGTCTCCAGTGTTTCAGTTACTGTTCCTATCTGGTTAAGTTTAATTAAGATAGCATTGGCCACCTGTTCTTCAATCCCACGCATCAGAATGTCTTTATTTGTAACAAAGATATCATCACCTACAAGCTGTACCCTGGTATCAAGCTCCTGGGTGAGTTTTTTCCAGCCCTCCCAGTCGTTTTCATCCAGACCATCTTCAATGCTTACAATCGGATAACGCTCAAGCCAGTCCTTATAGAGGTTTATCAGATCTTCAGCCGAGAGTTTATCGCCGCTGCTTTTCTTAAGTACGTAGCAGTTATTTTCTCTGTCATAGAGCTCACTTGCCGCTACATCAAGCGCAACTGAGACGTCCTGTCCGGGCGTGTAGCCTGCATCGCTAATAGCATCCAGCAGACACTGAATGGCCGCTTCACTTGA
>RFHI01000158.1 GCA_003696425.1 Candidatus Dadabacteria bacterium
GAATAGAAATTATCTCCGTCTGAGCAGTGAAAGGCATAAACATTCCAGAGGCTGGGGTGATAACGCGCTTCAATAATCTCAAGTGCTTTACGGTAACCCGAGGAGATATACGTTCCTCCGGACTCAACTTTGTGGAAGAACTCCTCTTCTGTAACCTCTTTTGCTTCTGTGTGGTGTGCTATAAAAACAACCTCTACATTCTGATATTTCTGGCGTACAAACTGATAAAGCAAAAAGTAAAAACTTCTTGCCAGATATTTTTTAACCGTACCCATTGAGCCTGACGTGTCCATAATGCAGAGTACTACTGCATTTGAGACTTCCCTGAGCGTTGGTACTATATGGTAATAGCGCATGTCATCTTTATGAAATGGGAAGCGCGCATCTTCTTCATCAAAATTAACTCCGCGGCTTCCCGTCACTGCAAGCTTACGCCTAATTCGGTTTTTGGCGGTGCGCTTCTTATCAAGTCGAGGCCGAATGCCAGCGTGCCGAACCCCTTTGCGTTTTCGAGCATCTTCAGACATTACCTGTCTTAAAGATTTTTTCTCAAGTTCAGGTAATTCAAGATCATCAAACATAATATTGATCAGCTCTTCGAGGGTAATATCAGTTTCAAAGGCATCAACGCCGGGCTGATCGCCACCCCCCTGGCCAACATTTGGAGCGCCCGGATCGGCCGGCCCAACTACGTCGCCGGGTTTTTGATTGCCATCTCCCTGGGCTACGCCGGGGGCATTCTCTCCGTAAATAAATCGATATTCTTTGATTGACCGGATTGGGATCTTGATAATTTTATCACGGTCCTGGCCTATAATTGATTCTTCGGCAAGAATATCGCCAATATTGTCACGAATACTGTCTTTTATCTTTTGACGGTGGCGCATTCTGTCGCGCGCACTGCGATCCGAGCGCTGCGAAGAAGGGGTATATGGGCGGAAGATGCTTGACATAATTTTCTTAAATCACCACCCGTAGTTATTCAGCCCTGAAAGGTTTCTAACCCTAGTCTTTCCAGAGATTGTTTGCCGCATACTTAAGAATAGTATCAACACAGCTCGGCGGATAGCCGTTTTTAATTAGCTGCTCAACCATGCGATCATATTTTTCTGCCTGTTCTTCATCTCTGGTACGAGCTTTGGTTATAATTCTTGATACATCCCGAACGCTTGCCATTAATTTCTTTTCAATCGCTTCTTTAAGAGGCTCATAGCTTTCATATGATATTTTTTCTCCCTTTCGACTAACCGACCAGAGATAAGCTATAACTTCCTGACGAAAACCGTCGGCAGCAGTTCCAATAATTGCTATTTGCTCTTCAATTGACTTCATAAAGGCTTCATCCGGCTCAAGTTCTTCACCGGTATTACGGTCCTTAAGTTTCTTCTTGGTGACGTAGGCTTCAGCATGATCAAGATAGTTCTGGAATAGCGCCTCAGCCTGCTCCTGGTAAGAGTATACAAATGCCTTGGTAATATCTTTCTCAAGAATCTCAAGGTATTCGCGGTGCAGAGTCTCCTGTAAAAACTCAAGATATGTCTTTCTGACATCTTCCGGATAATCGGCTTCTTTTACCATATTAACCAGTGCTTCTCGCACGCTGATGGGGTGAATACAGTTGCTTTCAATATTATCAGAGAGAGCGTTATCAAGAGCCTTCATGATAAAGCGGGTTGAGATACCGGTCATACCCTCATTCTTGGCCTCTTCCTTAAGTTCCAGTACATCTATTTTTTTGGTCTTGCCCTTCTCTACAACCTCTTCCCCGTTATACAGCTTAAGCTTTGTCATTAAGTCACATTTATTAGTTGGCTCAAGCCTGGAGAGAATCGCAAACATTGATGCTATCTCAATAGTCCATGGGGCGATATCAGCTGTAAAGTTCGATTGGCGGATAATCTTCTTATAGATTTTTACTTCTTCTGAAAGTCTGAGATTGTAAGGAACCTTAACAGTTACAATACGATCGAGAATGGCTTCGTTGGTATGGTCACTCTTAAACTTCTTCCACTCAGCTTCATTGGAGTGGGCAACAATTACGGTATCTACATAAATCATACCGTGTCGGCCCGGGGCAGGTATGTGTTTTTCCTGTGTAGCGGTAATCATGGCGTGCAGGTACTCGGTCTCATTCTTAAACACCTCAATGAATTCGACCATGCCGCGGTTACCGACGTTTAGAGCCCCCGAGAGATCCAGGACGCGCGGATCTCCCTCAGAATACAGATCCAGTTTGGAGATGTCCTCTCCGCCAATTAACACACTTGTGTCCTGGTTGTTCGGATCAACCGGCGGCACAACACCTATTCCACGTTTAGCTCTAATGCTGAATTCATAAGTTCTCACCGGCATCTCTTCCCAGCGACCCTGCAATTCTTCCATCAGACGATAGCGACATACCGGACATAGATCTCCTTCTATATCAATGTCGAGCATTTTGCTGAATTCTTTTCTAAGGTGGCGCGGTATTAAATGCAGCGGCTCCTCATACATTGGGCAATCTTCAATTGCGTAAAATGGTGGCTGACTTTCGAGTCCGCGCTTTAGGGCTTCAACCAGGGAGCTTTTACCCGAGCCAACCGGCCCCACAAGGTAGAGCACCTGTCTGCTCTCTTCACCCTTAAGCGATGCAGAGTGAAAATAGCGTACGATTTGCTGGATGGTTTTATCCATCCCGTAAAACTCTTCCTTAAAAAAGTTATACTGCTTAACAGTTTCGCCCTTATAAAGGCGTTTAAGACGAGGATCTTCTTCAACACTAATTTCTGTTACTCCCGGACCAACAATTGTGTCGTAAAGCCTTTTATGTGCCAGCTTGCCTACATCAGGATTCTCACGGGCAATTTCCAGGTACTCAAGCATTGTACCTTTCCACATGGTTTTTTTTCTGGTTTCGCGGTCCTTTTGGATAATCTTTTGAAAATCCTCTGTCATGCTTCCTCTATCGTTTAAGGGTTGCAGTTAAGAAATGCTATTTACCTGACATCTAGTTTAGTCCTTAGCTTATCGAAGTGACATCAGGGCGGCAATCGGAATAAGACAACTATGCTGATTCGCTTTGCCGACCTCTGTTAGTAAGATGAACAAGCTTAAGTTAAAGATTTTAATTCCTTGTGTCCGACTGAGCCTTTTAGTTCTGATAATTAGGCTGAGTTATAAAATAATGTTTTTACCTTGTAATATCCTGCAATTATACCTGCTTACATACGAGCTGCTGCGGCCGGATTGGGGGCGCATAATCCCCGGGTAAAAGCTCCTAATTTAAAAAAGCATATTAAAACACTGGTGTTATAAAACACGATGTCATGTTTCCATGAATGAAGGGAGTGATCGTGAACAAGCTTTATATAACCAGTTGCGGTAATCGGCGATAAAATCTGTGAGGGAGATACGAGTAAGAATTCGTAAACCTTCAGGTAATTGTCTCGCGTTCACGGTAACGGCAGGCTTGCTTGGCTGTTAATTAGCAGGGGTAAAAACATAAGCACAGAGAGGTAGGTGTTCAGGAAGGAAGCTTAGAGGGTAGCGGTGTAAAAGCAACTAAGTTCTGAAATAAGTAGCAGATGGTTCGATAGCATAGTGTTTACTCATTAGATAGTGGCTAAGCGCAAATTGCAGCCAGCTTGCTGGCTGCATCCACCTGTTAAAGGGTAACATCTCCCGACATAGCCAATAAAAAACTCTCACTGGCTGCAACTTAGCCACGGCGCACAGGGTCACTTAAAAAAATTTATCCCGATAATTAACTTTTCTTAAAATATAACAGAATGTTCACCGATCAAACCTGACGGTAACGTTACCGTTGACATAGTGAGTCCCCTGAGCCAGGCAATGATTATATTTTCAATTATTTTGAGAGCTATTATATCTCTTTATAACTTACATAATGGCGATTCACCTATTCCATTTCCTCTGGCCCGAACTCAAAAACCGGTCTGCCATCAGAACTCCTGATGGAAATTAGCGAACGCTGACTTGTTACAGGGGGGTCAAAATACCAGTTCGGAATTACACAGTACGGATTATCGCTTAAAAAGTCATCTCTTTCTTCCAAGAGAGAATCAGCCGTTGAAACTCTCTTTTTGGTTACCACGGTAATTTTATCAGCAATTTTTTTATTTTTTTTGTTCATAGTCTGCTCTAATTTAATAGATATTCTTAATTTTACTAACAGTACTAACAGGGGGACACCAGTTTTACTGCGTAAATATGAGGAACCTAACGACCAGCGATTTTGTTTATGGTTTAACTGAACGTTCTAAAACCCTTGAACCCTGAGGCTTAACTACAAAAAATCTGTACATTCAGTACGTAAATCCATTATATCCTGGTTTGAACCTGTCTTCCAGAAAAAACTTCCATTGGCGATCTTTGGCCCGGCTTTTGTTTACATTGTACTGGAAATACGCATAATATGGCGTCGAATAATTATTCTATTTCATTATGAGTAATACTGATATCTGGAAGCGGGTAGCCACAGAAGTAGATGCCCTCGGGCATGGCCTCTCGAGAGAAGAGTTTAAGCACATCTGTGATGTGCTAGGGCGCGATATTAATTATGTAGAGCTGGGCATCTGCTCAGCGCTCTTTTCCGAGCACTGTTCTTATAAGAGTACTAAAGTTCATCTTAAAACTCTGCCAACGGAGGGCAAGAGAGTTTTACAAGGCCCCGGCGAAAATGCCGGGGTAATCGACATTGATGACGGAGACGCAATAGTTTTTAAGGTTGAAAGCCATAATCATCCCACTTTCATTGAGCCGTTTCAGGGAGCTGCTACGGGCGTAGGGGGAATTCTTCGGGATGTTTTTACGATGGGGGCTCGTCCGCTGGCTCTAATGAATGCGCTCAGATTCGGATCGCCTGAGCATGAACGAGTTCCTTACCTTTTAAACCGGGCAGTAGCAGGAATTGGAAGCTACGGGAACTGCATGGGAATACCAACCGTAGGAGGCGAACTGTTTTTTCATGGTTCTTACGATGGAAATTGTCTGGTTAATGCTTTTGCATTGGGTTATTGCCGCGCTGACCAGATCTTTTTGGGCCGGGCCTCAGGAAGTGGAAACAGGATTATTTACGTAGGGTCCAAAACCGGTCGTGATGGAATACACGGGGCAACTATGGCCTCAGAATCCTTTGAGGAAGATTCCGAAGAAAAACGCCCCACTGTTCAAGTGGGAGATCCTTTCCAGGAGAAGCTTTTGCTGGAAGCCTGTCTTGAGGCAATGCAAACAGGTGCGGTAGTTGGGATTCAGGATATGGGGGCTGCTGGTATGACCAGCTCTCTCTACGAGATGGCTGATCGCGCTGGAAGCGGAGTGCGGGTTGAACTTGATAAAGTTCCTCAGCGTGAAGAAGGCATGAGCCCTTACGAGATAATGCTTTCTGAATCACAGGAACGCATGGTTCTTGTTGTCGATAAAGACCGGGTCGATGAAGTTCTTAAAATTTTTACTCACTGGGAGCTTGATGCCGTAGATATCGGTGAAGTTACTGATTCCGGTGATGTTGAGCTCCTATGGAAAGGAGAACTGATATCCAGCATACCTGCTGAAGTTCTGGTTAGCTCAGTGCCAAAGTACCGCTGGCCGGAGAAAGAACCTGAATCGTACAGTTTAAATCTGGAGTTTGACTGTTCAGCACTGGTTGAACCTGAGGATCTCAGCAGCGTATGGCTTAAGTTGCTCTCATCTGAAAACCTCTGTTCAAGACAGGCAGTATACAGTCAGTATGACTCCACGGTACGCACCAATACTGTTATTCACCCCGGTGGTGATGCTGCTGTAATTCGACTTAAAAGCAAGGCTAACCCTCTTAAGGGTGTTGCCATGACCCTTGACTGTAATTCGCGGTATTGCGGAATAGACCCGCGTCAGGGAGCAGCACTCTCGGTGGTAGAGGCGTTTCGGAATCTTACAGCTGTTGGAGCTGAGCCGGTCGGAATATCAGATTGTCTGAACTTTGGTAGTCCTGAAACCCCTACTGGTATGTGGCAGATTGCAGAGGGAATTAGAGGGCTTGGTGAGGCGGCCAGAGCACTCTCTGTTCCGGTCATAAGCGGTAATGTAAGTCTCTACAACGAGACGCGTGGCAAAGCGATTTTAGCGACACCAATGGTTGCAATGGTTGGACTTGTAAGAGATGTTTCGAAGGCTGTGCCATCTGCTTTTCAGAGAGAAGGGGATATAATTTATTTGCTGGGACAGACCGATCCGCTTGAGCTGGGAGGGTCTGAGTATCTGGCGCAGGAGTTTAATCTTGAAAAAGGAAGTTTACCTGAAATTAATTACGATCTTGAACTGAAGACAGCAAAACTTGTGCTTAGACTCATTAACGAAGGACTTATTTGTTCCTGTCATGATATATCTTCTGGAGGTCTTGCTGTGGCACTGGCTGAGTGCTGTTTTTCTGAGACGGGGAATTTAGGAGCCAGTCTTGAACTTAAAGCTGATGCAGGCAGGAGAGATGGGCTTCTTTTTAGTGAGAGTGGAGCCAGGTATATTGTAAGCTTTCAGCCAGAGAATAAGAGCCGACTTAAGGAGCTTATTGATGAAAGTGGTGTTACAGTTAGCGGACAGGGAAGTGTAGGTGGAAATATGATTAGCATTAAGGATATTGCAGAGCTGGATCTTGAACAGGCTTATCGGGCCTGGTGGTCAGGGCTGGATGCTCTTTTTGGATAGATATGTTTAACAGATCTGATAAATTTATAGAAGAATGCGGTCTGATAGGGATTTGGAATCACCCTGAAGCAGCTAATCTTGCTTATCTAGGTCTTTATGCTCAGCAGCACCGGGGGCAGGAGGGTGCCGGCGTAGTAGCTCTTGATAACAGCAAATCGAAACCTCTTTTCAGTAATCACCGTGGTGTTGGACTGGTGCAGGATGTTTTTTCTAACTTCGATTTTCAGGGGAGGCTTCCCGGGAAGTTTGCGGTAGGGCATGTGCGTTATACAACGGCGGGTGGTCACGGGGTTGCAAATGTACAACCATTTTATGCAGAGATTGCCTCTGGCGAGCTTGCACTTGCACATAATGGTAACTTAATAAATGTTAGAAGTTTGAGAAGAGATCTTGTATCCAATGGTGCAATACTCAGAACCAACTCTGATACAGAGCTCTTTCTCCATTTAATGGCTAATCAGCCGGCTACGCTGCCTCTTCTCGAGCAGGTAATAGCTGCGTTAAATAAGGTTAAAGGCGCATACAGTCTGATTATACTGTTTAAAGACAGAATGCTGGCTGTTCGCGATCCGAACGGCTTCAGGCCGCTTTCGCTGGCAAAGCTTGGCGACGGATTTGCAGTAGCCTCTGAGACCTGTGCGTTTGATCTAATAGGTGCTGAATATATCAGAGAAATTGAGCCAGGAGAGATTGTCGAGTTGATGCTTGATAATGAAATAAAGAGTTATTTCCCGTTCAAGCCTGTAAAGGCATCACCTTGCATATTTGAATACGTATATTTTGCCAGACCGGACTCATTTGTTTTTGGGCGAAACGTTTATCCAGTCCGTAAAAACATGGGGCATGAGCTTGCACGTGAGCATCCAGCTCAGGCTGATATAGTTATTCCTGTGCCAGACTCTGGAGTGCCGGCTGCTATAGGGTTTGCAGAAGAATCAGGCATCCCACTTGAGATGGGACTTATTCGCAATCATTATGTTGGCAGAACATTTATAGAACCGAAGCAGTCAATCAGGGATTTTGGGGTAAAAATTAAGCTTAATGCTAATAGGGAAGTGCTCGAAGGTAAGCGAGTAGTGGTTGTGGATGACTCGATAGTTCGAGGAACCACCAGCCGCAAGCTTGTTAAAATGCTTAGAGCTGCCGGGGCAGCTGAGGTGCATATGCGAATCTCTTCGCCTCCTACTACTGATCCCTGTTATTACGGAATAGATACTCCGGAAAAAAATGAGCTGATCGCATCGAGCCATTCAGTAACAGAGACAGCTAAGTACATAGGGGCCGATTCACTGGCATATTTAAGTATTGAGGGGCTCTACCGTGCGGTAGGAGCCAAAAAATGCTCAATGTGTGATGCATGTTTTTCAGGAAATTATCCGGTAGGAACTCCGGCTGGCGACCTTAAGCAGGAGGAGATGTTTTAGATCTCAATCCTCCCAGACCTCATCTTTAAATACCGGTTTTCCAACGCCGGATTGGTCTTTGTATTTGCCGTAGTCATCGTACATAATGGTTGACGGGGTTTTTAACTCAAAGATTGCCGCACGTGCTATTTTCATACGGTAATAGAGCTTAATAGGATTAGGGCCATGATTTGCAAGTTCAAGAGTGACTGCCCGATCGGTGTGGCCCGGATATACGATCATTGCTGTTTGCACTATCGTCAATCCTATTCTGGCCAGTGTGCTGCGACCTTCGATTAAAAATCCGAGAGAGTTCCCAACGGTAACTTTCTGGTGGGTATGGCCGAGCAGGAATTCACCGGGATTAAGAGTGTAAGCGGTTTCAGTATCAAGCTTGATCTCCTGATAATCCGGTAGCGTGCCTTTTTTAACATCAATGACAGTATCACTTACCGGTTTTAAAAGAGTCCTCCCAAGGTGCAGTGTAACTCCGGAGGCGCGGATAAATTCATCCCGCATCGGATCTATAGTGAGCAGTCCACTCTTTATGGCTTCTCTGATATCCTGATCTGATAACATCATCTAGCCGGTCTCCTTATTGTCAATAAGTTGGTTGTTAAGAATTATTTATGCAGTTTGAAGCCTTAACAAGCAATTTATGACACCAAACGAGGTTTTATTCTAAATGGAGTTGCTATAATTCAAGTTGGACCGCTAAAATACCCCCGCAGTTACTATGTGGTTTTAGGGAGAAGTAATTATGAAACTGGATCCGGCCGAACAGCAGGCAGGTTTAAGATGGCTAATTGGTGCTGGTTTGTTTGCGGTTGCGTTATCAGTATTTCTTTACCGGGTTGATATAGGTCTAAGTACATCACAGCGGGAAAAGGTTCTGGGGGAGACCCTTCGTGAGATCAGGACGGCACAGGCTGCTCTGAAGTCTGCTGATCCAGATCCGCGCCAGTTAAATGCTCGCCCTCTGCATGCCAGTCATATAAGTCAGCAGGCAGAGTTCAATCACAGTGGGCATTAGAGCTATTAATCTTATTCTTAATACATTCTGTGTTTTTGCTGCCAGAGCGCTTCCGCGTGAGAGGTTTTTCTTGTGGTTAAGGACGATACTCAAGCGCTATCCTTACTGGGCAAGTGGACACCTCAAGTTTGCTGAAATAGCACTTAGCTCTAACAGTATTGCTGAAGCATACGGGGCGGCTCAAGCCGTTAAGCAGCTAAGTAAGAATAGCAGACTAAGAGCCAGGGCAGATCTAATTCTAGGGCGCTGCTGTCTGGCTAGAAGTTCACCTCAACAGGCAATTTTATATTTCAAAGAGGCTGGAAACACATTGGGAAGCTGCCCGGAAGTGATAGAAGATCTGGCGGCTGCTTACATGGCATGCCACGACTATTCAGAAGCCAAAAAGTTGCTTGAAGCTATTGATCCTGAGAGGCTTAGTTTTTCGGGCCATGCGGCCTTGAAATTTTTAGACACTAAACTTAAAAGTTAAATAAATAAGAAAGTTTTTACTGTAATTGCAGTAAAATAAGTAATGCCGTCAA
>RFHI01000159.1 GCA_003696425.1 Candidatus Dadabacteria bacterium
GATTTATGTGAATATAAAACCCGCCCTGATTCTGGTGCACGGCCATTAAAAACTACCTCCCCGACCCGAACTCCTTCAGACTTTAAAAGCCCCACAAAAACCTCTGCAAAGTACCTCTCAGGATTTGAAACACTGCGATAAATAGTTTCGCACTCCTGGTAGCGGGATATTGATCCACGCAGGCGATAGACCTGCGGCCAACTGTCTCCGCGGGAAAGTTCATCAATATAAAATTTTGACCTATTGCGACTATTTGTAATGATACTGCCTTTTAATACGACTGGATACTCCGGCGGATCCCTTTTGACAGATGCCCTTTGCCCAACTGCAGCAGGACATACCTCAAAACCAACACTATTAAAATTAAGTGCCAGTGCGGAAGTGCCGGCCTCAAAAGCCCTCTGCCCTTGGCGTGAAACCTTGTCCTGGTGCATTGATGTGTCCAATGCTAGCGTCTCTATTGACCGTATTCCACGAGATGCAAACTTTCTTGCTATCATCCAAAGGCTATCTACTGTCAGAACCGGATCGCCCGAACCTATCACATACATCTTGTTCACACGACCATTCTCAAATTTATCAACCACAAAATCTGTCTTAAACCGAAAGTGTGGCGAGAGAGTTTTTAAGGCTACAGCTGAAGTAATAATCTTCATAATGCTGGCTGGCTCAAGAGGACTGTTTGCATTAAAAGCATAAACCTCACGGTTTGAACTAAGATTTATAAGGGATACACCAATTCTATGATCGCGGTAATCATTCAAAAGTTTTAGTAGTCGCTTTTTCACCGGCGACCAACTATCATCTGAACCATACCGGTAAACTACCTTGCCTCTGGAATCGGCAGATTTTTTAACAATACGATCCTGTGCGATTACACCTGCTGAGAAGAAAAGAACCAGACCAATTACAGGCATAATGACAGCATTAAGGACAAGTGCTTCGCGCAATAGCGCAACTATAAACCTCCTAACACTTGCACAACGAATAGAACCGTATAACATTCTGTGATATGTCTATAAGGTAAAAAATGAATGATAAAAATAACTATAACTCAGCATTTGCTTATGCACAATTGTATTATAGCTTCACTTAAAAGAGTCTCTGTAAGTATCCTTTTATTATTGTCAGCTACAGCGATCTCCATGACAGCTTTGCCCGCTAATCTCCAGGCTGAAGCACAAGCTCCTTTGGTAAAATTAACACTAAGCGACAGTATTATCAGTGCACTAAAAAACAACCCGCTGATACTATCTCTAGAGATTGCCCCGGCGCTGGCCAAACAAGATAAAAACTTTACAAAAGGCCGGCTTGATACAATTATAACAACGGAAGCCTCTGTTGGCCGCGACAAATCCCCTGCTACCTCAAGTATTCTGGGTTCTACCTTTGAGACACGCGACAGAAAAGCTAGCCTGACAATCGAAAAAACATTTCTCAGCGGGACTACAGCTGCTTTAAAACTGGAAGCTTCACGCATTGAAAGTAACTCACGAGCGACGACACTAAATCCCGCATGGCAATCACGTTTGTTCGTGGAACTCCGGCAGCCACTTTTAAAAGGCGCCTGGTCCGGTAGACCTGCAGAGGAAATAAAAGTAAAAGATCTGGTAACCCGGGCGGAGAAGTACAGATACCGAGATAAGCTGGAAAAAGAGATTTTTAAAATTGTAAAAAGCTATTGGGAATTAAAATATGCTGCCATTCAAAAAAAGATAAGAAAAGAAAACTTACTGCTGGCTCGCAAACTGCTGGGTGAAGCACGCGCAATGGTAAAAGCTGGTCAAAAGGCTCAAGACGATCTTAATCAGACAAAGGCCCAGCTGGCCAGTCGGCAAGATCAGCTGCAACAGGCAAAAAACGACTATAATATTAAACTAACCAACTTGCAGACTCTGACCGGATTAGCTGGTGACCTACTAAAGTCTTCAGTAATTCTTCTAACCGATACTCCTCAGATCGACTCGTTTAATCCCGCTGCGGATCAGCTGCTGAAAACGGCTCTGCGAGATCGCTCAGATTTCGTTGCCGCAGAACTACGGCTAAAAGCTGAAAAGCTTAGAGTCGAAATTGCAGAAAACCAGACTCTTCCAGAACTTGAACTGCGTGCACAGGCAGGGCTTGAAGGTTTAGCTGGAGTGCCGCGTGATACTGATTTTGGAACGGGAATCAGTTCTCAGTTTGCCGGTGAATCTGGGGACTCTTTTGATAGACTTGCATCCGGAGACTTCCCCAATTATACAATTGGAGTAACCCTGTCGCGCTCGCTGGAAAATCGTAAAGCCCGTTCACGTCTTGAAACCGCACGTCTGAAATTGAGACAAGCCAGCCTTAATGCACTCTCTCTCAAGCAGCAAATAATAGCCGAGGTGAAAAATGCTCTTTCGGGGCTGAATTCGGCCAGACAGCGTATTAAGGCTTCAAAAATGGCTGTAAAACATATGGAGCTTGCTCTTAATGGTGCAACTGAAAAATTTAAAGAAGGCCTTTTATCTACTCGCGATCTTCTGGAATTCCAAAGCGATCTAATTGAATCAAGGTTGGGGCTCAAACGTGCACTAATTGATTATGAAATTGCTACTGCGGAAACACGCTACGCCAGTGGACAGTTAGGTAAGTATTTTGGGATAGAGTTTGGGTAGTTCGATGAATGCAGCCAGTTTACTGGCTGCACATTGATCGCCGGCCAGCGTACATTGCTTTTACACCCGCCTTACGCCGGGCATATATTGCACAACGGCGCTCGGTTCGCTTCCTCTATCGCTCTCTCCGTTCGCTCGGAAGCTCACAGGTTCGAATCCGGCTCGGGTTCTCTCTTTGACTGGCTCAACGGACACCCTCCACAAAAGCTACGGCGAGATCCGGTATTTTCAGAATTGAGCTTTAGCTAAATTCTGAAAAAACTGGAGGCCCGAGCCGGATTCGAACCGGCGAATGACGGTTTTGCAAACCGTTGCCTTAGCCACTTGGCTATCGGGCCCCTTGCGTGGGACAAGTGGAATCATGTGGGGTCTATCTGCTTTGGTGAGCAGATCCGCGCTAATTTAGCCAGTGATGCAACTTTTGGCAAACATAACCCTCTATGCATTCGTAACCAATTGAAATTTAAGTAAAAAACTAAAAAGCTTTTTAGCGCCAGTTTATTAAAGAAAAAATCCAGGCGTCGATAATCTCTATAACAGGCATGACACCATCCTTTCTGCGAGTTGGGGGGCGATTCAGAGAGTTTGAATCGTCCTCTTTTTTTATGCCCATTTGTAATAACAATTTCAGTAAATTAGCAGGGACATCCTGTTCTCCCTGCCCCCTTGCGCTTAAACCGTAATTCTGATTAGTTATCAGTCTGTTAGCTTAGCTTATTGTATATAGAGGTTTTAAAAATGACCTACGTTGTAACACGTCCCTGTATCGGAACTAAAGACCGTTCATGTGTTGAAGTCTGCCCTGTCGATTGCTTCTATAACATAAAAAAGAAGTTTTATAATGAAAAGTATGGCGTACCGGTTGACGGTGAAGATGGTGATGATGCAGTTGGCCTGCTCATAATTCACCCGGACGAATGCATTAATTGTGGAGCCTGCGAGACCGAGTGCCCGGTCGAAGCCATCTATGAAGACTCGTCAGTGCCGGAAGAATTCAAAGAGTTTATAGCTATAAACGAAGAAGAGGCTAACGCTATGAGCGATGAAGAGCTGGAGGCCAATCGCTGTACTGCAAAATGAATTGTCTGCCCTACCACTGGCTCTTTATTTAGCCCCTCTTTAATTCGAATCGTAAAACTATCAGGCCGCCTTTAATTATTCAATTTATGCGGTCTGACTTTCGGGGGGAGAGCCCGTAGGCCATGCAGAAAATCCTGCTGGTAGAAGATAACCGTATTGATGCTAAACTGGTTTCTTCAATGCTGAAGAAACATCCAGAAACGGCTGGAGCTGAGGTAATATGCGCAGAAAGACTGAATGAAGCCATAAATTTTCTAAAAAATGAAAGTTTCGACCTGATTCTGCTCGATCTTCATCTTCCGGATTCACGTGATCAGGATGTAGTCAGCTTAATCCATAATGAAGCATCCCATACCCCTATTATCGTTCTTACAGGAACAGCTGATCAGGATAAAAACGCCCTCCAAAAAGGCGCGGAAGATTATCTGGTAAAAACCAGATTTGACTCTGCACAGCTTGCTAAAAGCATTCGCTTTGCCGTAGAGCGCCACGGCAACCGTAATCTTTTACTTAAAAAGACAGAAGCTCTGGAAAATTTGAAAAATGAGCTGGAAGACTCAAACAGAGTCCTTATGGAAAGGCTTGCTGCTATTGAAGCTCTGAGAGAAATGGTGGTAATAACTGATGCCGATGGAACTATAAGATACGCTAATAAAGCTGCTACAAAGATTACGGGCTACGGCCAAGAAGATCTCATTGGTGCAAACCCTAATATTTTTAAATCTGGTAAGCATGATGATAGTTTTTACGAAGAGCTGTGGTCAACAATCCTCAGCGGACAGAACTGGCAGGGCGAAATTACAAACAGAAGAAAAGATGGAACAACTTATGAAGCGCATCTTTCAATTACCCCCTTAACTGATACAAGCGGTACGGTTACAAGCTTTATAGGCATATCCCGTGACATAACTGAAGAGAAAAAGCGCAAGCTTCAGCTTGAACAGATTCATCGCTTTGAATCAGTCGGACAGCTTGCGGCCGGCATAGCGCATGAAATCAATACACCACTACAGTACATAGGTGACAATGCCAATTATCTGGAAAATGCCTTTAACGAGCTTAAAAGCGTGCTTAAGCTCTGCCAGGATATTGCTAATATGAAATTTATTGAAACTCCGGCAGTCGAACTGGCCAAGGAGGCCCTTAAGATTGTGCATGAAACACAGCTTGATGCCAAAATAGAGGAAATTCCCAGGGCACTTAAAGACATAAAAGATGGCGTGCATATGGCCTCTGAAATCACAAGGGCCACTCTGCGCTTTGTACATCCCCGTTCAGATGCCAGCGAACCGGTACTGCTATCTGAAGCAATAGAAAATGTAATTAAAATATCAAAAAACCGCTGGAAGGATGTGGCTGAAATTAAAACCTGCTTCCCTGAGCAACTTCCGGAGGTTAACATAAATCTGGTGGAATTTAATCAGGTGATTCTGAATCTGGTTGTAAACGCCGCTGACGCAATCCGCGAAAAGCTGGAGGGTACGCCCGGAGAAAAGGGTGAAATTAAAATCGACGTTAAACTTGAAGAGAATAATATCAGCATAGCTATAACTGATACCGGCACAGGCATTCCACCGGAGATAATTGAACGTATTTATGACCCGTTTTTTACTACTAAAGAGATAGGAAAAGGTACGGGTCAGGGCCTGTCAGTTGTTCATGCAGCTGTAACAAAAAGTCTGGGGGGAAGTATATCTGTTGAGTCTACACCAGGCGAAGGAACTACTTTTAATATTCTTATTCCGATAACACAAACCCAAGCAACTGAGGAACAAGATGAAAATTAAGATACTGCTGGTTGATGACGAGCCTAACATCCTTGAAGGGCTTAGGAGAAACATAACCGATAAGAATATGCAGGTTGATCTTGCTCACAGCGGCAAGGTAGCTCTTCGTAAAATGTCGGAAGGCGATCCTTACGCTATAATAGTATCAGACATAAGAATGCCGCAAATGGACGGTGTTGAACTATTAAAGAGAGTAAAAGAAGAATATCCGGATACTGTAAGAATGGTTCTTACCGGCTACGCCGATTTAAGTGCTGCCCTTTCAGTAGTAAACGAGGCTCAGGTTTTTAGAATAATGACCAAACCGTGCAGCGCTGCCGTCTTTAAAGAAACGCTGGCACAGGCTATAAGGCAGTATGAGCTGCAACAATCTGAAAAAGTTCTTGTCCATCAGACTTTACACGGAACAGTTAAAGTTCTTACCGAAATCTGGTCCCTTTATGACCCGATAGCCTCTTATCAGATTCCGGGTATTAAAAAAGTACTGGAGCGATTACTTGAACATGTAAGCGTTAAACAAAAAACCGATCTTTTCCTTGCACTTATGCTGGGACAGATTGGTTCAGCAGTTATTCCTGCGCCGCTGCTGCTTAGAGAGCGTACAGAGGATGAACTCAGTGAACCGGAAAAAAGAATGCTGGAGCAAGTGCCGGTTACCAGCAGCGAATTTATCCAGCACATACCACGCCTGGAAAATGTAGCTCATATAATCCGCTATCAGGAGAAAGGCTTTGACGGCTCAGGCGTTCCGTATGACGAACAACTTAAAGGTAACGACATTCCGATTGAATCAAGGATGATTAAAATTGCACGTGACTATGTAACGCTGATAGATAAGGGTATTAAAGATGAATTTTTAATTGCGCGCCTGGAAGAAACAAAAAACCTCTACGATCCGGAGCTTTTTGAGATAGTAAAGAGCTGGCACAGCGATGCAGTGCCGGCTAAAAAGGTTGAGAGCGAGTTTACAGAATACGCTCCCCATAAACTTTCAGTGGGGCAGGTGATCTTTGAAGATGTTGAAACAGTTGATGGGGTGCTGCTGGTTCCAGCGGGTACTGTACTTTCAGAAGCAATGATAGAAAGAATCAAAAACTATAGCAGCGTAATTGGCCTTAAAAATCCGGTGAAAATTAAAAATATTAAGATAGAAGAAGTTATCGGCTAACAGCCGGGATAAAGTTCCGTAACTTATTAATCCGGTTAAGCCAGCCAGTAAGAAAGCGCCGCTGTAAAGGATTTTTGTTTACTATATTGTGGTATAAGTCTCTACGCAGCAAGAGATAGCGGCTGACTATCTCTGGCAGATTGCCGGCATAAACCCTGCTTAATGTTACCGGTCCGATTACACCATCAACTTCTACTCCAACAGCCTGCTGCAAAAGCCTGTTGGCAACTCCGATTCCATGTTTTACAGCAGCATCAAAATGAATCACTTTAAGCACTGGCGGTAATTTGTCGGCAGCTGAAGGA
>RFHI01000160.1 GCA_003696425.1 Candidatus Dadabacteria bacterium
CACATTATAAACCATAGTCAGGCTGAAAGATACGAGAGCTGTAGATAAAGTTAATATCAGCTAAAACAACCAGTAATAATATACTATAAATAATTGAGGATAGAGAGAAAGACTTTGAGTTCACACGTAATGAAACACTGCCAGCGAAGTTTTCTATGATGGAGGCGAAAATAAACATGAGTGGTAAAAAGAGGGTAAGGACAAACCTGATTCCGCCAACAATAGAGTTATAAAAGGCAAAGAGAGAGAAGTATGTTAAAAGCAGGCATGTTACATAAAGCGCGGATATATTATGAGCTTTTAAGCTATCTACAGTGTCTTTAAGGGACTTAACTGAAAGTATTATAGCCAGCAGGGCAAATATTTCAATGTACTTCATAAATCCATAAGATCTGTTTGCTGTATGGAATAGATTGATGGCTCCCCGTTTGAGGCGCAAAAAAATGTCTTTTAAAGTATGTTCCTTAAAATATTTGATTGGGCCTGGAATCTGTTCGGAAGGCATTGATGGCCAGCCGATACGATCTCCATATCTGCGCGGACCGTTTTGAACTACGTCCTGCCAGCTTTCCATCCACATGTAGAAATTTGAATTTACATTGTAAAAGAACCTGCCATAACGTTTTTTGCTTTCAAGTTCGTAGGGGCTTATTATAACAAGAAAAACCAGTAAAACCGTAAGAGCTTTTTTAAAGCAGGAAAACGCTTCCTGTACTGAATATTTCTGATCATGTTTGCGTACAGATGCAAATATGAGGCCTGCTGATTTTAAGAATGAACAAACAAAATAAATTACAAGCCCCGGAAGTACGGATGCCTTAGTAAGATGAGCCAGGGCTGTAAGTGTGCCTGAGAGAACAGCAGTTTTTAAGTCCGGCGACTCAAGCAGCTTAAGCCAGGTTAAGAATGCAAAGAAAAAGAGAGTATAATAAAGAAGCTCAGCCTGAAAATAGGGCGCTTTAAAGACAAATACCGTAAATGCCGTGATTACAGTGATGGTGTATGACTGCAACAGGGCAAAATATCTTCGCAGCACAAAAAAAATAAAAATCAGCAGTAATATCGATAAATAGGTGTTAAACGCTTTCCCTCTGGCAAAGAACTCCTGATCATTTAAATCAGGGGAATAGAGCAGGGCCTGTAAGAAAGGATACAGAGGCATTCGGTTCCTTCCACCAGTATAGCTAAAGCCCGATCGATATACTTTCCTGGCAAAATTTAAATAAGCACCCTGATCGCCCCGTTTAAGATTTGTGTTAACAGTTGTTGCCCGTTGCGAAGCAGCATTCAAATAGATCGAAATAAGAACAATTGTAACCAGGACTAACACTATAGTTTTAAAGCCGGATGACATTTAGCCTGCGGGTAAGTCTGTAGTTTTCTTTCTCTCTCTCTTAGTCTATCGGGGTTAGTCAAAAGTGACTAGCCGTAAGCGGCTAGTCTGGCTCGTCTGTTTTATCAGTTGTATCGTTTTCGCCCGGATCGTCCTGATTGGCAGCTTTTTCACTTTGGTATTGTGCTTTTAGTTGTTCCATGATTGGGTCTTTTCCAACATCATCAGGATGCAGCACACCGGCCTCTATATTTTCAGCCGCAGATTGAGGGGTGTGGCCCGCTTTTGTCCACAGTCTGGCTGTGGCTGGATCAAACCCGGCTTGAATCCAGCCGGCAGCACTAGCAGCGTCAAAGCCCCTTAATTTCCATTCAATAACCAGCAGATAATCAAAACAGCCTGCCTGACCCCACTCGGCTGCTTCATTAGGATGAATATCAAACGATTTCCAGTATCCGGCAATATCCGGTCCAATCTGCATCTGCTGCCAGATCTGAGCCTCTTCTTCCGGTATGCCGGCCTTTTCATAGGAGAGGCCACCGGTATATGGTGCTGACAGCAGCAGCACATCGTGAGCATGAGTGTTGAAAGTTCCCGGAAGTTTTACTCCCATCTGAAACAAAGCCTCGTAAAAAGCCTTATCCTGATTAGGGTTGCTGCGGTACTTGTTCAGTACCTGGTGAACTATGCGTATGTCTTCTTCAGCCTGCTTAAGTCCGGGCCGGTATTGCTCCACAATTTCAGGATACTGAAAGGTCTCTCCAAAATCGATAAAGCCACGGATATAATTATCACGCGAATAAGCAAAGCGCCCAAAGCTGGCAATGATAAAATGAATACTGTCAGTGCGCTCAGAAAAGTTTTCATCCAGCAAAATTGCGGCTAGTGTGTAGGACACCCGCAACAGTCTTGGTCGCAGATCGAGCAAGTAATTAAGCGCTTCCTGGGCAGCAAATGTTTCGGGCTTAGTCCAGTTTACACTGAAAATACAGGCCCCCTTTTTAAGATCGGCCAGCCATTTAGTAATTTTAGCTATTCTCTCTTTGGTTTGTTCTACTTCTTCTGCTTTTACATGTGGTGAACCAAGCTGGGTTAAGATATTAAGAGAAGCAAACTCACCCTGATACCCGGCGTTAAGCAGGTTTAGTATGGAGTGAGAAGCTCCAAGATCGGGGCCAAGATCTAGTGCCATAAGAAAAATTTAACCTACAAGCAGATTGTTAAGCAAACTGTTCCTTTTGCTAATGTTATTGTCACTTATTCAATTTAAATTGCACAGGTATTAAAAATTCTATCCTGTCAACCGTAGTATTTGCCGGCAGGGCAGGAAAAGGCGCTGCACGTGATACCATTGCCAGGATTTCCTTATCAAGACGGTGGAATCCGCTTGAGCGTTTAATGTTATACGTTAACACCTGTCCGTTTCGGTCAAGTACCAGATAAAGGAGCGCCTCGCCTTCTTCACGTTTTTTAATTGATAACAGTGGGTAGTGTTTAGCCGAATATATTCTGGCAATGATACTTTGCTCATAACTTACAACCCCTTCGTTTGTATCTCCTTTTCCGGTTCTGGAGCCTGTTATCTTGGAGCTGCCGGGGACTTTTTTTGCCGTTATATAGCCCTTAGGGGTTTTGACAGGTTTGTTTCCGGAAGCTGTTCTAGCAACGGTCTTAGTTGGTATATGGGAGTTTTTACTGCCTGCTGAGGAGTTACTGACTTTGTCGACGGAATAGCTTGCCTGAGGATTTTTCCCTTGTTTGCCTTTAACTATAAAAACTCGAAAAGAATTTAATGTCTGTCGGCGAATTCCTGCCGCAGAACCGTTCAGACCAGAGATGGCGACAGAAATTACTGCCGAGTGCAGCAGTAGAGAGGCTAACAGGCTGAAGAAAAAATTTAGGCTGTTCAGTTCCATAACAGGCATTTAACAGGCTGCTTTGGATTTAACTATATAGCAACAGTGCAGTGTAAAGTCTTTAGCACCAGTAGGTGACTTCCGTACACGGCAAAGCCGGGGGGCCAGCAGCTGTAATGGTATAACCTATTGTAATTGCATCAAATTATACCATAGTAAAAAGTGGAAACGAAAGCGCATTAGTGATAGCATTGCAAAATAAAATAGCGTTTAAAAATGGCTGATTTACACGGTCCGGAAAATACAGGTAATCTTCCCGCTGAGATTGAAAGGAGCCTCAGGCAGGCTTTAGGAGAGGGGATTGTACTTCCGGTAGGCGCTGAGGTCACCGAAAATCTGGAAGCCATCCTGAAGCGGGGGATTGAGGGACTCAAATTTGCCCGTCAGATATTCTCGGTATTTGGGAAAGATACAGCCAATCCGCAGTTTTCAGCTGAAGTTCTCAGTAGTATAACCGGTGTTTTTCAAAACAGCCACGACTGGATAAAGCGAAGCGAGCTGACCTTAAAGATTTTAGGTCAGCTTAGAGAGAGTGCTCCGGAAAAGATGTTGCCGGCGCTTAAAACGATGGCTTCTTATGATGGTTCAGTTTCATATCTTAGAGAATTTCTGCGTAGAGCCGGTACTTATGACCCTTACCTGGCAACCGAGTTGATGCGTGTTACTGAAATGAGGGCGGATGCAATACCGGCAAAGTATCTGGTCTATACTGATGAAGCTGAAGCTAAAGATCACCATGGAGTTAAGCCGGTAGCCGTAAGAAGTGGCGGTGGTCTGCACCTTACCCTTTCCGGACGCTTCTGGGTGGCCTGGATTCCCTCCCGTCCTGAATCGTTTTTTCCGGTCCGCAGGCAGGGCGGACTCTCCATTTACCGCAACTGGAATCCTGATAATTTCAGTAAGCAGGAGGGCGATGAAAGGATTAAAACCAGAAAGTCACTCTCGCGCTTGGCAGAGAGAAGGGTGCACGGCGGAAAGCTAACTGACACCACTCTCGACAAAGTTATTGACAGGGACATTATTAAAGAGTACCGCCTGGCCCGTTTTGCTGATTTATCTCCGCAGCAGCTAACGGAAAACCCTGATTTTCAGAGGCTTGCAAAGCATGCACCCGTAGTAGCGCGTGACCTTGAAATCTATGCCGAACTTAAAACTGCTATTGAAGCATTAAAGGCTAGCGAACACAGGCTTATAAGAGGTGAGAGTTTACTTGCCCTTGACAGGCAGCCGCGTAGATTAGTAGGCGATCGCGGTGGACAGCTCTTAGAGTGGCATCGCAGACGGATTGAAGCGGAGCTGCAGGCTGAACAGCAGGGTCGGCCTGTAACTGATCCTACTCCTGATTCAGTGCGTGAAGCCTTTTTTGAGATCATTAATCCGGATATAAAATTAACACCTGAGCGCGAGCGTTTTTTAATTGAAGGTCTTCTTGCCTGGCAGGCGCTTAAATCTGAAATCTCCAAGGAGGTCGCTTTTGGTTCTGTTGCTTCTGACATTGTTTATTACAGGAAACTTGAAACAAAACTTAAAAGCGGTGAGATAAGCAGGGATCCTCTGCTGAGCGATCCGGCACACCCGATTCATCATTTAAAATACAACTGGGACGCAACCTTACGGGATAATGATGATATTTTATTCAGTCAAAAAGGTACGGTACCGTATGCTGAAGCCATTAGGATTATCGAGAGCACAGGCGTAAAAAAGTGGCGTAGCGCTGTAAACCAGTGGTACTTAGAAAAGTTTGAGAGTGAATTTAATGCTGCGCTTGAAAAATTTCGCCCGCTTTTTCAGGAGAAATTAGCAGTTCAAGGGGCAGTTCCACTGTGGCGCTGGCGAGAGGATAGTATTGCCGAGTCTGTTCCCCTAAAGCGGCTAAAAGAAACTATTTTTGGTGCTCCCTTAAAACCGGTAGCCGGCGCTTCTCAGGGGGTCTTATATCAGCGTGATTTTGCTCATATCATGAACGCGCTGTCTCTGATGGAATTTAGCAGAGATCGCGAGTCATTTTGTCAGGCTCTTTCAATCGAGAAGTTCGAAGAAATGGTGCGTGGTGTCGTGCTGGCTAATAGAAAAGTAATGGCGCTTGAGCAGGAATTAAATAAATCAAATTATTCTATCGATGACAATGCTACTCCTGAATTAAAACACCTGGATCCTATGTCTCCTCCTCCAGCCGGGGTGCCTGAGCATAGAGAGCGATTGATTACCGGAGGCTACAGTAAATCTTCCCGGCTGATACTGGCAGAAGAGTTAAATCTTGATCCCGGGCTCGGAAGTACGCCTGCTGAAAGATTAAAAGAACTGGTTGCAAGGCTTGAATTGGCCGGTAGCGGATTGCAGTACAGCAGCAGCACTCCCTGGCAGGTTATTCGTGAAGAACTGATAAGAACAGCACCACTTGGTCTTGTACCTGCAAAATATAAAGACCTGCTTGAAAGTAGTCAGCGCGGAGTAAGCGAGTATATTACTGTTGATCGGGAACTTGGTAATATGATCGACTTTGCTGCCCGTATTATTGAAAGTCCTCTTGTTGATGTTAATCCCGCGGTTTTACCGGCTATAAAAAGAGCAGTTCATCGTGTAGCCAGAATGGAACTGGCCACTGAGGAATGGTTGAGAAAAGCTTACCTTAAGCCAGGTGAAGTTGATACGCTCAAAAACATATGGCAGCTGAAAGATCAGCTTGGAGTTTTAATTGAGGATGCTAAGCCGCTGGTTGAGCCTGAACGACCAGTTAAACTGCTCAGTAACGATCTGTTGATAGGCAGTCCCTTTTTGTGCTTTAGAAGTGCGAACGTACGCATTGCTTCGGGCATCAGGAAAGATATACCAGAAAAAGATAGAAGTTTTACAGTATCAATTGAAAGTGGCAGCCAGTCGGGGAGTGTAACTGTTGTTGTTGAACCGGATATGACTTTAGGAGATTTTGTTGACAGATTTAACCAAAATTCCGTGGGTATTCAGGCAGAGATAATAAATTCCGGAAAATTGTGGGAGCAAAATCTTAAAGTTCATTTTGTTCTTGATAGAGATCAATATCCTGATGGGCGTGTATCACTCAGGATCGGAAGAGCATTGGTAGAAAATAATATTTTAAACGATATTGAAAGTGAATATGCCTGGCTTAAGCGTCAGGCAGAGAGATATATAGGAATAGAGCTTTTAAAGCTTGAAGAGAGACAGGATAAACAGCTGGCAGTAAGCAACAAAAGACTTTCTCGACGTGATTTTGGATATCAAAGTGTTGATCGTTTGAGCTATTTTGACCCTGGCAGATTAAAAGACATGCTCAACAAGATAGAAAAGGAGTATCTATCCGGTTCGGAGCTTGAGTATGGCGATGTATGGTTAAAAACTTTAAAGCGCCTGAGTGCCGGTAGTGCTGTGGAAGGACTGTCTGAGTCACCGGCAAATTTGCTGATAAGCAGAGAACTTCATGATTTAATCTCAAATTACATCAAGTCGCCTATTGGAAAAAGTTCAGGATTTAAGTGGCAAATTGTTGAGTTTCGTGGAGAACGAGAGCTGGAGCCGGTTTTTAATTTTGGAAGGTACTCTGAGGATCCACGCTTTGATAACGGTCCGCGTCCGCTCTTACGCGCGCCACTGGATTATCTCCGCTGGCTGGTTGAAGAATCCAACACAGCCGAAGATAGAAAAGAAATAGCAGCTCAAGCGATTAAAGTGCTTAGAAAAGATATCTCTCGGGGTGAATTTCTGGAGTGGTTGCACAAAAATCATGGGCGGATTGACTGAAGAATGAGCCAATCATTATCGGCTGCTCAGCTTTGCCAGCCCACATATAAAGTTTAATGAATAATAATTTTTATGGGCGTAGACGCGAATGTCAGGTCTGATCGGTTAATATCATGTTATATTTAATTATCGGGGTAAGTTTTTTTAAGTAAACCTGTGCGCCGTGGCCACATTGCAGCCAGTTTACTGGCTGCACATTGAGCGCTGGCAAGCGAGCTTTAATTTACACCCGGCTTTCGCCGGGCGTGCCCATCCCCTAATCAGCCAAAACAATGTGCGTTTGGCCGCTGTCTAACGGGCGAACACCCTAGACTATCGAAGCACCTGCTAGTTATTTCGGATCTTAGTTGCTTTTACCGTGTTACCCCGCAAACTGGCTTCCTGAACACATACCTGTCTGTGCTTATATTTTTGCGAATTTATCTCCGCTAATTTATAACCAAGCAATCCTGATGTTAACGTGGCCGTTCTGGTTTATCCCAGTAGCCGATTTGTTCCTGTCAGGGTATATTTGTTCTAAAAGCTGGTACTAACTTATGAACCAAAAACATTCGAGGACTGTATTTATAGTAATATTTTGTATAGGCTTATTTCTGCGGCTTAACGCAGTGAGAGGTGATCTCTGGTTAGATGAAATCTGGTCGCTTAATCTGGCAGCTTCTGTTCGGAATATCTCAGAAATTATTTTTAAGCTTAGAATAGATAATAACCACATTTTAAATACGCTATGGCTTTATTTTGCGGGACCGTTACACTCAGCCCTTGTTTACAGATTGCCATCTCTGATTTCCAGCCTACTCTCCCTCTGGCTTGCTTGCTTTGTGCTTTTTAGGGAAGAGCCGTTAAAGAGAGCTTTTTTCGCGATACTTTTTTCCTGCTCTTATCCGCTGGTGCTCTATACGACTGAGGCGCGTGGTTATGGGATGCTTATCTTATTTACACTATTGGCGCATATTAGTCTGGAAAAACTTCTTAAAGGCACGTCCCTTACGGCGCTGCTTATCTTCTGGCTGTCATCTCTTTTAGCGCTTTTATCTCATCTGACGTTTATACTCTATTATTTAGCAGTTGTTATCTGGACTATGGTAGTTTATAGAGAGCGGCTGAGACCAGCAGGTCTGATGAAACTGCATTCAGTTCCGCTGCTTTCAATAATATGGCTTTACTCTGTTTTTATTCGCTACTTGCCGGAGGGCACAGGTGTTTTAATGAGCTTTCCGGATTTTGTTTTGAGAACGCTTAGCGTGACAGCAGGGGGCCCGATACCGAGCGCTTACAATATTAATATTTCGCTTGTGGCTTTAATGACAGCGCTTTTGTTTTTTATACTTTTATGTGCAGGCCTTTACATCGACAGGAAGAATAATAAGAACAAACTTTTCTTTTATTGTTTAGTTATTTTTATCCTGCCGCTTTTTGTTGTACTTGTGCTTAAGCCCCGTGTATTAAGTGTGCGTTATTTTGTCTTAAATATTTTATTCTCCTATCCGCTATTGGCTGCTTTTTTTGCGGAAAGATTTTCTCAAGATAGAGCAGGTAAACTGGTTAGCTTATTACTTTTGGGGGCTTTTTTAGCCGGCAGTGGATGGTATCACTGCCGTTTTTATCGTTATCAGCGTGGTCAGTATCTTTTAGCGCTTAACTATGTGAAGAATAAGGACAGTGCTTCTCAAATCACAATTGGAAGCGATCATGATTTCCGTAACAGGACGATGATACAGTATTTTAAGAAACATACTGCAGGCTTGGATAATATAAAGTATGTTTCAGATAATTCCGGTAACGTGCCTGTATGGTACTTAAAGCACACTCAGGACATTTATGAGCCGAGTAGTAACGTCATAACCGTTAATAATCACAGCTACACACTCAAAAAGATGTATGATTTTGCCGGTCTTTCAGGCTGGCGCTGGATTGTCTATCTGCTCAAAAACTGATTAGTCTGTATGCTTGGATAGTTCGGGGAATTTGTGTTAAACGCGTGTGTGCAATTCTATAATCTTATTGTTAGAGGGTCTTTTAAATTATGCAGAACTTTTTGTCAGATTTACTTAAGCAGGCAGGAAGTCTTGCCCTGGAATATTTTAGAAAAGGCGTAAGCTATGCTACCAAATCAAATCCGGGAGATCTTGTCTCTGAGGGGGATCGGGCGATAAGTGACTTTCTGATTAAGCGCCTTAACACCGAATTCCCTGACTATGGGATTCAGTCAGAAGAAGAAAAGGAAGTTATTAATCCGAACAGTACCCGTCGCTGGGTAATCGATCCTATTGATGGTACACGTAATTTTGCCATGGGCGTGCCCTTCTGGTGTGTAATGGCTGCTCTGGTAGAAGGAGCAGAGCCGCTTCTCTCGGGGGTGTATGCTCCGATAAGTGGAGATCTCTTTATAGCTGAACTGGGTAAGGGAGCGTTTCGAAACGGAATTCAGGTCACAGCTAATACGAATACTACACTCGAGCATTCTTTTGGCGTATTAATTTGCGATCATTTTGGGGTTGAGCGGGCCCTGTTTAAAAAAGCGATTGATAACTTTGATCGCTTTAGCGGTTGGCGCATGAACTACGGAACCATGCTGGCTTCGTTGTACGTGGCTTCAGGTGGAGTTGATCTCTTCGTAAATAATTGTGGTTATGACCATGATTACCTTGCTCCGGCACTTATCTGTAGTGAAGCCGGGGCAGTTGTAAGCACTTATACCGGCAAGCCCTGGACAAAGGGGAGAAGAGATATAGTTATTTCTGCTCCGGGGTTGCATCAGCATGTTATTGCGCTGTTTGGCTGACTGACCAGGAAAGGTATCGCTTGGCAGCAGGAGCTGTACGCGTGCGCTGTGCCTTTTCCCGTTCAGTCATTCTTTTTGACAGCCACCATCTCGATTTCAACCAGAGCATTAAGCGGTAGTGCTGCAACCTCAACAGTTGCTCTGGCTGGCCTGCACTCTCCCATCCACTCGGCATAAATCTGATTCACACTCTGGAAATCAGAGAGTGATTTAAGATAAATAGTTGTCTTTATAACGTTATTAAAACTGAGATTACAGGAAGCCAGCACATTTTTAAGGTTTTGCATAACCCGGCGTGTCTGCTCTTCTATACCGCCGGTAATCATTTTACCCTCTGACGGATCAATAGCAATCTGGCCGGAGAGGAAATACAGGTTTCCAAAAGAGGCAGCCTGTGAATATGGACCGATCGCTTCAGGGGCATTTTCTGCTGAGTTAAGATATTTAACTGTCATATCAACTCCCTCAAAAAACTACTTACTAACAACCCGTTGCTGCCCGGGCTTTATTTCAACTGGTTTACTTTTTTCAGAGCTGTGCCCGTCTTTTACGGAAGCCATTGCTATGTAAACTGTTTTATCTGACGGGATATTTTTTATGCGGTAGCGGTAAACATAGCCGTAATCAGGATGATCTATTTTTTCAATTTCAGCTGTATTTAAAGTGACAGAATTGTCCAGCTGATCAGG
>RFHI01000161.1 GCA_003696425.1 Candidatus Dadabacteria bacterium
AGAGCCGGAACAAGCGCCGGTAGTACCACCCTGTAAAGCACTTCGAACTTGGTACAGCCAAGAGCATAAGCAGCCTCACGCCAGTTTTTTGGAATTGCAGAGAGCCCCTCTTCGGTAGCCACTATCACCGTGGGTACCGTAAGAAGTGCAAGCGTAAGCGATGCCCAGAGAATTCCGCCTGTTCCAAAAGTGGGATCAGGCAACCGATCGGAAAAGAAAAACTCATCTATTGAGCTGCCTATAAAATATATAAAAAATCCTACGCCAAACACTCCAAAGACTATCGAAGGCACACCGGCAAGATTATTAACTGCAATTCTGATGGAACTTACAGCAAATCCCGGTTTTGCATACTCATGCAGATAAATGGCAGCAAGTACCCCAAAGGGGGTCACCACTATTGCCATAATAAATACCATCATGACTGTCCCAAAGATGGCCGGAAATACCCCGCCTTCAGTGTTGGACTCGCGCGGATTCTCAGTGATAAATTCGTAAACCTTGCTGCAATACAGTCCAAGCTTACCTGCAATCCCAAGTTTATTAGGCTGATAAAACCGAACTATTTGAGAAAGTGCGATCTCTTTTTCTGTTCCGGCTGCATCACGGAAAATCGCCTTTCCGTTCATGCGCGCCCTCAGGTTATCAAGATTGGTCATCAACTGATTAAATTCAGCCGTAAGCTTTGACTGCTTTTCTTTAAGAGCATTAACCTCCGGGCCAGAGCCTATTCCGGCTCTGGCAAGGCGCTTCAGTTTAAGGCGAATTTGCTCCTGTTGATAGCTGTTCTTACCTATTTCTTTCTTTTCAATCTGATAGACTCTGGCACGCAGATCTTTGATCCGCCTCAATTCTCGTGAAAGCAGCTGATTAAAACGTCTACTGTCAGTAAAATCAGCGCCATCAATTACCAGTTTAATAAGCCGGCCATAGAAATTTCCCCACTCCAGCCGTTCTAACACATAAACATCCTGAGGATAGGTAATGGACTCGATCTGATCGCTGTTAATCCAGATAAAATCGCTGCCGTAAAGATCGCGGTTGCCACGCTTTATTTCAATTCGGTAAGGGCCATCTGCACTATGCGGCCGATCTTCCCTGGCTACTATCTCACCAAACACAGCAGTAGATTTTTGTTTTATAAGTGCAACATCACTTACCCAAAACGCAGCAAGCCCTCTTACAATTATTAGCATCAAAAACCCCAACAACAGCAGGATAGTAAGTCCCAGTGCCGCGGCCGAAATCCAGACCCACGGCTCACCCGACTGTAAAATTGAATAAGTTTTTTTCATAGCTCTTTATACTTACGTTTCAAACGGCTGCGAACAAATTCACTGGCGGTATTCAAAATAAAAGTCATCACAAAAAGTACCAGCGCTGACAGAAACAGTACGCGGTATAGAGTGCCCCCCTGCGGAGCTTCAGGCAGCTCAACGGCTATGTTTGCTGAAAGCGCTCTAAAACCGTTAAAGATTGACCAATCCATAATAGGAGTATTACCAGTAGCCATAAGCACTATCATGGTCTCCCCCACAGCACGGCCTACTCCAATCATCACTGCCGAAAAAATACCCGGAACAGCTACCGGCAGCACTACTTTAAGTGCTGTCTGCCAGCGGGTGGCACCAAGAGCAAGTGCCCCGGCTGTAAGATGTCTTGGGACACTTGAGAGGCAATCCTCTGATATGGTGAAAATAATCGGTAAAACTGCAAACCCGACTGCCACTCCGGCTACAACTGAGTTCCGCTGGTCTACGTGAATATTAAAGCGCGTATAAAGCCACTGGCTAAAATCACCTGCCATAAAAACATGTTCAAGCAGATCTGCAAATAAAAAAGCAAGATAACATGACAAAATCACTGCCGGTATAACAATAAAGAGCTCAATGCCTGTAGTGCTTTGAAAGCGTATACGATCACGCAGGAATATATAAATAAAAGATACAACTAAAACCACCATGACCAGAGTTGGTGGCAATAAAAACACTCCAAGCAGCTTATCCTCTATATACGGAGCAAACCACAGGCCGGCAATAAAGCCGATAACCACGCTGGGAAGAGCTGCCATAAGCTCAACAGACGGCTTGATTATGCCTTTAAGGGCTGGACTCATAAATTGTGAGGTATAAAAAGCTGCCAGAAGCGCAAGCGGCACAGCAAAGAGCAGCGCATAAAATGCCCCCTTTAATGTTCCAAATATAAGCGGAGTTAAACTGAATTTTGATTCAAACTCGTCAATTCCGCCGGTCGACTGCCAGACCATGGCAGGCTCACTGTATCCCTCATACCAGACTCTGCCAAACAAGGTATTTAGTGAAATTTCTGGATGCGGATCGTTCACCAAATAGCTTTTAAGAGTTCCATCAGCCTGCACTGACACCACTCCATTACCCTTGGGCGCAAAAGTGTACAGGGTTCCTGCTCCCGAAGCCGCCAATTTAAGCCTTGTCTTGCCAGTTGTAGCATAGTGAACAGCTGCTTCACCGTTTGAATCAACAGTTAAAAAAGCCTTATTACGACGCGATGCCTGAACACCGATTACCCTGGCAGAATGCTTTTTAAATTCATAAATTTTCTTAAGCGTTTTAGGCTCAGTAGGTATAAGCATAAAGGTTAAAACACGGCCATCCTTTAAGCCTGCTACAAGAGTCTGATCGCCAAGTACAAATCCGAGCGAAGTAATTTTACTTTGAAGATCGCTACTGTTTTTTGCTAAAAGTTCAGGAAGACCTGAGCTGCGGCTTAGCCTGTACAGCGCAAGTTCTTTGCCCGCCGCTATAGCAAGTTTCTTTCCATTCGAGTCAAGCAGAATTTTCTCAGCCCCGACAGGGCCTTTAAACTCTTTTGAATGCACCTCAACCTTTGCCGGCCCCATCAGTGCTTTTTTTATCCTGCGCTCAGTCAGAACAATTCTGCCATCACCAAGCAGGGTAGCTGTCAGATAGCCTGAAGGGCTTTTGGCTGCACTAAAATCAAGTACCTCCGAGGTTGGCGGCAGGTTAATATTAAAGCTTGTCTCACCGCTGATTTCCGCGCGTATCCGCCGGGTATTGTCAGTGTCATACTCAACCGGATATAAGAGCTTTCTCTGAAATACTTTCCCCGCTGAAGTTAAGACAAAAACTGTATTATCTTTCGTTTTGGCTGTTTTAAATGTCTTTTCTCCAGCAGCCACAGGAAGGTCTGTAATTTTCTCTGTGTCCTGTGATTTGAGGTTAACACTGAAAAAGTTTCCCTCACGGTCCAGTAAGGTGGCTACCTCCCTGTATTCATCAATTGAAACTGCTAAAGGCGAGATGTCGGTTTTAACGGAGCGCTCAAGCTTTATTTCGGGAGCATAAAAAAGAGGGAGTGCCTCAATGAGAATTACCAGCATAATTGCCAGTACGGACAATATGACCAGCGCTCCACCGAGGCGCACTATTATTCCGGCACTTAGATTAAGAAAGGCCCTCTTCCCGTATGCCTTTGAGGCAGAAAGGGCAAAAGAGTTTCCTCTGCTCTTTTGCCCGCTCGTATGTACCTGTACGCCTGCCACTTAGGTTAGATCACCTTCTTTAGCTCTTCTCTGGCCAGCTCAGCTGAGATCGGAAAATAACCGTCTTTTACTACTATCTGCTGACCTTCTGCTGAGAGAACAAGTTTAAGAAACTCACGCGTAAGGGGCGAAAGCCTGCCATTAGGCTTTTTATTAACGTAAATATAAAGAAAACGTGCCAGCGGATAATCACCGCTATAGGCATTTTCTGCTGTCGGCTCAACAAAATCATCACCTTCTTCAGCTGCCAGAGGCACAGCTCTTACGCCGGAAGTTTTATAACCAATCCCACTGTATCCAATCGAATACTTATCTACAGCCACAGACTGTACAACCGAAGCCGAGCCGGGCTGCTCTTTAACTTCGTCACGGTAATCACCGTTTCCCAGCGCAACCTTTTTAAAGTAACCGTACGTTCCGGAGGCAGAGTTTCTGCCGTATATGCTAATTGGCTTATTAGCCCATTCCCCTTTTAGACCGAGATCTCCCCAGGTTCTAACAGGCCTGGTAGCACCGAGTCTTCTGGTCTTTGAAAAAATTGCATCCACCTGTTTAAGTGTTAGCCCTTTAATAGGATTATCCTTATTAACAAATACAGCCAGAGCATCTACTGCTACTTTTATGGCCGTAGGTTTATAGCCAAAACGTTTTTCGAACTGATCAATCTCTGTCCCCTTCATCTCACGTGACATCGGGCCTAACTGAGCTGTACCTGAAATCAGCGCTGGCGGAGCAGTACTGGAGCCTTTCCCCTCTATCTGGATTTTCACCTGCGGATAAAGCTTATTAAATTTTTCAGCCCACAGCGTCATCAGGTTGTTAAGAGTGTCAGAACCTATACTATTAATGTTACCTGAAACTCCGGTGGTCTTGCGGTAATGCTCAAGGGAAGGATCAACCTTCACTATATCGGCCAGCAAATTGCCGGAAACGATTGTTGTCGCAACAAAGGCAAATAAAACAGTTCTTATAATTCGCATCTTAAGTCTCCACAGATTAGGTTTCCGTTAATACAACCTCTCTTAATAATTACACCTGTGGCATAAAAACTAATAGCTTAGTACTGTTAAAAAGCTATTAAATCCAGCTAATTATGTTAAAGTTCTGTTAAGAATATGTTAGAGATTACAAGCAAGGGAAACTATTTGAATTAACTCCGTTTTTGCGGGTTATGCTATTCCCCAAAATTGTTGACAGCAGTGTACTAATCATTACCTAATGCTGATATGAGTGTTCACCTTACCAGGGCCCTTGAGGCACTAAAAAAATCGCTGCTTAATGTTGCAGCTCTGGCCGAAGAGCAGGTGCAAAAAGGCGTAAAGGCTCTAACCGAAAAGGATCTGGAGCTTGCTGAGGAAGTTTCCCGTCGCGACAGTGAACTTGATCAAATGGAAGTTGAGCTTGAGGAAGAATGTCTTAAGATTCTTGCTCTGCATCAACCAGTGGCATTTGATTTGCGTCTGGTGGTTGCCGTTTTAAAAATCAATAATGACCTTGAGCGAATCGGTGATCTCGCCAGAAATATGGCTGAGCGCTGCAGCACGCTGATTGGTCTGGATGCATCGCTTTACCCTTTTGACTACGGCCCAATGGCTGATAAAACGGTCGATATGCTCAGGCTGAGCATTGATTCTCTTATTAAACAGGATGTAAATCTGGCACATGCTGTTCTGGAAGCAGATCGCGATGTTGACGATCTGCACCGTAAACACTATCAGGACGTTAAGGATTCCATTCTGGCAAATCCAGACAGAGCTCAGGTCTTAATAGAGTTTCTCTCTATATCACGTTACCTTGAACGGGTCGCTGACCTTGCCACCAACATTGCAGAAGATGTGATTTACCTAGTCGATGGAAAGATTGTGAGGCATATTTATTAATCAGATGGGCGTTCGCATTCTGGCAGTTGACGATGAAGAGGATATTCTTGAGCTGCTCCGTTACAATCTATGCCGTGATGGGTACAGCGTTGAAACGGTAACAAGCGGAGAGAAAGCTTTGGAAGTTTTAAAGTTGAATCCCTTTGACTTAATACTCCTGGATCTTATGCTTCCAGGGGCAAACGGCCTCGATATCTGTAAGAGCTTAAAGAGTAACAGTAGCACTGCTCATATACCTGTCATTATGCTCACTGCCAGAGGTGAAGAAGCCGATATCGTCGCCGGGCTTGAGCTGGGGGCTGATGACTATATTACCAAGCCGTTTAGCCCGCGAATCCTGCTTGCACGCGTGAGGGCTGTTTTAAGGCGTAGCGCAAAAAAACCTGAAACTTCCATTTTAAGGATTAATGATCTCTTAATAGACAATAACAGGCACGAAGCTAAACTTGCCGGCAGGTCACTGGAGCTTACTGCCACTCAATTTAAAATGCTCTACTTTCTGGCATCAAATCCCGGAAGGGTTTTTACCCGCTCCCAGATAGTCAGCGCAGTTCACGGAGATGATTATCCGGTTACAGACCGTTCAATAGATGTTCAAATCGTGGCAATTAGAAAGATCCTGGGCGAATACGGAAGCTATATTGAAACTGTTCGCGGGGTTGGCTATCGTTTTAGCGATGACTAATTAACAACTTTGTATCGTTACTAGAGATGAAAAAGCTCAGGACTCTGACCTGGAAATTTTTTGTACCAAATCTGCTCGTCTTTTTCTTATCCTTTATAACCTTAAGCATCTATGCCCACTTTATTTACAAAAAAACGGTCCTGGATCACTCCTTTGAACACCTGGAATCATATGCAAGGCTGGTCAGCTTTTCTGTTGGAGATTACGCCACAAAGCGCAACTTAAAAAAACTTGCACGCCGCCTGGCAAAAATCAGTTCAGATTCCGGAGTAAGAATTACGATTATATCGCCTGCTGGAGTTGTCCTGGCTGATACAGCAATTGAACCTGGCAAGCCGGTGAATCTAATAGATCGACCGGAAGTAAAATCGGCCCTGAGCGGCAAAAACGGACATGCTACCCATATCAGTTTTCTGCTGGGCGACGAAATGATCTATAGCGCTGTTCCTGTGAAAGCTAATAACCGCATTCTCTATGTCGTGCGTGCCTCAGTACCGCTAACATTTTTAAATGAAATTATGCGAGAGGCTGCGATCCCCATTATCATCTCTGTTATCCTAATTGGCCTGGCGGTACTTCTTATCAGTTATTATCTTGCCACCCTGGTTACCCGATCACTAGACGCCATCAGACGGGCTGCTAAAAAGTTTGCAGCCGGCAATCTCGACTTCAAAGTTCCACCAGGTAATACTTACGAAACAGCCCTGCTGGCGCGGGTCTTAAACCGTATGGCCCAGCGCCTGGACGAGCGCATAAGAACCGCAAATGACCAGCGCAATCAGCTCGACGCAGTGCTTGACAGCATGGTTGAAGGTGTAATCGCAGTGGACAAGGCTGATGCTATTCTGATTATTAACAAGGCTGCACTTGAATTTTTGGGCCTAGAAGATAATCCGGCGGTGCTTAATTTTTATGAAGCGGTAAGAAGTACTGAATTCAGACAGCTGTATGAAAAGATCTTAAAAACGGAACAGTCAGCTGAGAAAGTTATTACTCTGCACACAACGCGGGAATATGTTATACAACTTCATGCCAGCCCACTGAGAGATGCTGACGATAGAGCTATCGGAGTATTATTTGTTTTTAACGACATAACCCATCTAAGGCGGCTGGAAAAAATCAGAAGTGACTTTGTAGCAAACGTTTCACACGAACTTAAAACCCCGATAACCTCGATCAAGGGTTTTGTGGAAACACTGCTTGCAGGGGCACTGAACAGTCCTGAGGATTCGCGGCGTTTTATTGAGATTATTAAAAATCACACTGACAGACTTAATGATATAATTGATGATCTCCTGAGCCTATCGCGCATTGAACAGGATCAATCGGCACGCCGGATTGAGCTTAAAGAAACATCCATTAGAGAGATAGTAGATTCTGCAATATCCCTTTGCAGCAGGCAGGCCGCAAGTCGTGGGATCGAACTGATTAATCTCGTACCGGCTCACGCAAGAGCCTCGGTCAATTCTTCGCTGATTCAACAGGCTCTTTTAAACCTGATAGATAACGCCATAAAATACAGCGGCAGAGCCGGCAAAGTAGAGATTGTCTGGGAAGAGCACGAGGGCGAAAATCTTCTCTCTGTTAAAGACTATGGTCGCGGCATAGAGAGGATTCATCAGAGCCGAATCTTTGAGCGCTTTTACCGCGTGGATCGCGGCCGCAGTCGTCAAGAAGGAGGTACCGGACTGGGGCTTGCAATTGTAAAGCACATAGCTGCTGTGCATGGTGGAGTAGCACGGGTAAAAAGTACTCCCGGACAAGGCAGTACATTTTCAATTATTCTTCCGGCCAGGATGCAAGACGCGGCTTAGTAATTTGCCCGCCGAGTATTTATTCCAGTACGTACAGGGCCCCTCAATGTACCGTACTGCTATCAATGTGAATCAGATTGAATCTTGGAATCTTAACATCAAAGAACTCACCGCGCGCAGAGCGAAATGTATACGTTCCATACATACTTCCAAAAGGATCTCTTATTACAGTCCAACTGGTATACTGATGAGTATCACCTGGCTCCAGTACCGGCTGCTCCCCTATCACACCCTCTCCTTTTACATCTGCAATCTGAATACCACCGGACATAACAATCCAGTGACGGTTAAGCAGTTGCACGGTCTGATCACCTGTATTTTCAAGCACAACGTGATAGGCAAAAACATATACATTTTCAAGAGGATCTGATTCACTCTCTATAAACTGGGGGGTCACCGAAACAGATATATCTCGGGTTTTCTGCACATAGGTATCAGTGATCTGAGCCTGTTCCATATGCTCCTCCGGAAAAACCTGACATACTATAACGCAATAAAAATTATTATGTTCTAAGTTCAACTGGCTGCCATCAGGGCGTCTTGTATCCCTGGGCAGCATTGACACCTAAAACATTAGCATATGATTACAGTTCTGACAGGAGGTTTTTTATGCCTCAAACTTATCCCGCTTCACGATAATAACCGCCTGACAGTTCAGCCATTCTTTGCAAGAGATTTTAACACTGTCCGAAGAATGCCTCCGTTCCGGTAATACTCAATCTCAACCGGAGTGTCGATTCGGCTTTTAACCTTAAACTGCCGCTTTTCTCCGCTTTCTGTTTCCAGGCCCACTTCCAATATCTGCTGCGGAGTCATATCATCCGGCAGATTAAAGGAAAAAATCTCTTTACCTGTTAGCCCCAACGAATCAACAGATTCGCCCGGCATAAACTCAAGCGGTAAAATTCCCATACCAATCAGATTACTGCGGTGAATGCGCTCATAGCTTTCAGCGATAACAGCTTTTATATTCTGAAGATATGGCCCCTTGGCGGCCCAGTCGCGTGATGAGCCTGAGCCGTACTCCTTTCCGGCCAGCACAATTAAAGGCGTCCCTTCTGCAGCATATCTCTGAGAGGCCTCAAAAAATGTCATTTCCTCTCCTGAAGGCAGGTGGACAGTAACATTTCCCTCTTTCCCTGGAACCAGCCTGTTTTTAATGCGAATATTGGCAAAAGTGCCGCGCACCATTACTTCGTGATTTCCACGGCGCGAACCGTAACTGTTCCAGTCCTTACGCTCAACTCCATTCTCCTCTAAGTATTTTGCAGCCGGAGACCCCGGTGCAATTGCACCGGCAGGAGAGATATGATCAGTAGTCACCGAATCGCCAAAAACACCGATCACACGCGCGTTAAGAATTGGTTTAATACTCTCGCGTTCAAGCTTAATACCACTAAAAAACGGTGGCTGCCGTACATAAGTTGAGTCCGGTTTCCATTCATAAAGCACTGAGGGTTTCGCATCAATCTCGCGCCAGGCGTCTGAACCTTTCCAGACATCCTTATAACGCTCTTCAAACATGCGGTTATCAAGTGCAGTGCTAATTACCTTTTGAATTTCTTCAGAGGTAGGCCAAAGATCTTTTAGATAAATATTGTTGCCGCTACTATCCTGTCCAATCGGCTCAGTCGTGATATCGTGCGCTGTTGTTCCAAACAGAGCATAAGCCACTACCAGCGGAGGAGATGCCAGATAATTAGTCCTTGTTAAGGGATTAACCCGGCCCTCAAAATTTCTGTTGCCGGAAAGCACTGCCGAGACAACCAGATCATTCTCAGTGATTGCCTTTGCAACCGGTTCAGGAAGCGGGCCTGAATTTCCAATGCAGGTTGTACAACCGTACCCGACAACATCAAAACCAAGCTCAGCCAGATAAGGAAGCAGGCCTGACTTGGTTAAATATTCGGTCACCACAGTAGAGCCGGGCGCCAGAGAAGTCTTAACATACGGCTTAACCTTAAGACCCTTTTCCACAGCTTTTTTGGCTACCAGCCCGGCTGCAATCATCACTGATGGATTACTTGTATTGGTGCATGAGGTTATAGCTGCAATTACTACTGACCCGTGCTCAAGCCTGACCCCGCCAAGCTCTGGAATTTCAGCGCTACGATTTAAATCACTTTCGCTTAAACCCAGACCACGGGGACCAACCGGTGCTAACAGCGTATCCCGATAAGTAGGCCCTACATTCTTAAGCGTAATGCGATCCTGCGGGCGCTTCGGTCCAGCTATGGCCGGCTCAACCGAGCTGAGATCCAGTTCAAGCATATCCGTATACTCAGGCACAGTTGAGTCAGAACTTCTAAATAGGCCCTGTTCCTTGGTGTAACGCTCAACCAGATCAATTATCTCAGCAGGCCGCCCTGTAAGCCGGAGATAATCCAGCGTCTGTTCATCAACCGGAAAAAAACTGACAGTCGAGCCGTGCTCCGGTGTCATATTGCTGATAGTGGCTCTATCAGCAACTGTCATACTGCTTACACCGTCACCAAAAAATTCGACAAACTTTCCAACAACACCTTTCTGGCGGCAGATCTCAGTGATTCTTAGCACCAGATCAGTTGCCGTTGTGCCTTCCGGCAACCTGCCAGTCAGCTTAAAACCGATTACATCCGGAATCAGCATATAAATCGGCTGATCTAACATTACAGCCTCAGCTTCAATTCCTCCGACACCCCAGGCAACAACCCCAAGGCCATTCACCATCGGTGTATGTGAATCCGTTCCGACACAGGTATCCGGATATACCAGCCCGTTTTCTTTATTCCAGAATACGCATGATGAGAGATATTCCAGATTGACCTGATGCACAATTCCGGTTGACGGCGGAACTACCCTGAAGTTTTCAAATGCTCCCTGCCCCCATTTTAAAAACTCGTAGCGCTCACTGTTCCTTTCGAATTCACGCTGTTCATTAAGCTTAAGAGCTTCTTTTGAGCCGAAATAATCTACCTGTACAGAGTGGTCAATTACCAGATCACACGGTATTTGAGGATTAATACGTGCCGGATCACCTCCCAGCTCTTTCATGGAGTCCCGCATAGCGGCAAGATCAACAACGGCTGGAACACCAGTAAAGTCCTGCAGTATTACTCTGGCTGGTTTATAAGGAGTTTCAGTGCGTTCTGATGCCTGCGCCTGCCATGTGGCCAGGGTCCTTACGTGCTCTTCTGTAAAGGCAAAGCCGTCAACATTTCTTAAAACCGACTCAAGCAAAATGCGAATGGAATACGGCAGCTTTTTAAGGTCTACTCCGAGGTTATTTTCAAGCTCCGGCAGACTGTAATACGATGCACTGCCTCCGGCAAAATCAACCTTTCTTAATACACCAAAACTATCATTTAATTCCTTACCGGCACTCATCTGTTGTCCTCTTTATAAAAATACGCTCCCCAGACCTGGCCTAACTTTAATACCAGAATTATCACATTAAAAGTGCTTTGTTTAACAGCAGTTTATCATTAAAAAAATTTAAGCTGTCAGACATAAGCTGAATGCTTTCTGTATTATAAGTATGGCGCTGACAGGCTAAAAATCCAGTGTAATTGCAGCTGCTTGTTAGGCTCACTGGAGAAATGCAGAAATTTCAGTTGTATCCTTTTATTGACAGTGCTTTAGGGCTTCCGGATACTTACCTCACAAGAAACAGCAATCGTAACTGTGAGGTGTAAATATGGCTGACGCAGCAGAATCACGTTTTACCTATGATGCTCTTGCTGAGAAAGTTCAACAGCCGGGATGGCTCTTTACTTTGGCGGCCGGCTTATCTTTTTGTGTTGTACTGCTTATTTTTGTTGGTGCTCTGGTAACCAGCAACGATGCCGGTCTTTCAGTACCAGACTGGCCAACGACTTATGGCAGGAACATGTTCCTTTATCCCGTCTCTGAGTGGCGCGGCAAGATTCTTTACGAACATGGCCACAGGCTGCTCGCTTCCGGAATTGGTGTTATTACCCTCCTTCTGGCAGTCGGCATATTTTTGCGTGAAAAACGGCGTTGGATGAAGATACTCGCAGCTATCGCAGTACTGGCTGTAATTCTTCAGGGGGTACTTGGTGGCCTGACAGTTCTTTATCGCCTGCCAACTCCGATCTCTGTCGCACACGGCATGCTGGCCCAGACTTTTATGTTGCTTGTAATTGCAATAGCTTATTTTCTCTCTAATGAATACCGTCTGAGGAGCGCGGGACAGGTCGACAATTCAGCCATTCTTTTTTCGCCGGCCTGTATTACTACCGCTCTACTTTACCTGCAACTTTTACTTGGTGCTATAACCCGCCACAGCGGGTCAGGACTGGCTGTGCCGGATTTTCCTAAAATGGGTGGCATGTGGGTACCGGATTTTAGTATTAGAATGCTTACATCCATCAACAATGTCAGGCACTCATACGGACTGGGGCCTGTCACTCTTGAGCAAGTGGGCTATCACTTAATGCACCGCGCAGGAGCAGTTATTGTAACAGTAGCTATTTTATGGTTAGCTTTTAATTATTATAATAAGATTGAAAGCTCTTCCCTGAAAAAACATCTGGCCTTACTTATCTGCCTGATAATTGTTCAGTTTGTGCTCGGTGTAGCAACGGTTCTGTCAGTGCGAGATCCTGTTATAACAAGTTTACATGTAGCTACTGGTGCTGCCCTACTGGGCTTATCTTTTCTGTTATCGCTTCGCAGTATTCCTGTAAACCTTTATGACATTAAGAACAGTTAGCCGGAAAAGAGAGATGAAAGCATTACTTGCAAGTTGTATTGCTATAACGTTCATAATATTTCTGGGTGGCTGCTCAAAAAGAGAGCAGCCCAAGGCCGAGAAAAAAAGTAGCACTCTGAGTGAAGTGGAGAAGCTTTTAGCAGAAAAACATGTTAAAAAGCGCCCCAAAAAACTTTCTGTAAAATCTGATTATGTAGCTTTTGGAGAAGCTGAGAGGTCGTCGCAGGAAGTATTTGTGCCATTTGGCGGAGATACTAAAAAGAAAACAACACAAGCAATAAGCACTACTAAGCACAACTGGCCGCCTCATTTAAATTCGGTTTATCCACGGCTGGTATTGCCAACTTTAGCTGGAAAGCGCTTTCCCCTTGAGCGCCTTAAGGGCAGGCCTTTTATTGTTGAATATGCAGATGCTCGTTCGCCTGTGTCGCAGGGGCTGGCTGGTGTAAACATGTTCAGGCCAATATTTGGAGTAAGCCCTAATATAAGTATACAACCAATTGCCAGCTACTTTAAGCGTTATACTGGCGGCATAACGATATCATCACCTGATTTTATTTACGTGCATATCCTGCTCACTGGTCCTGACGGCAAAGCTCCTACTCGAGATGTTTTACGCCACTGGGTGAGTCACTTCAGATTAAAGCGAGGTCCAAACCATATTATCCTTGGGGGGCATCCTGATTTATTGACCTATAATGTTCGTAAGATTGCCCCTGGATTTCAAGTGATTGATCGTAACTTTGTTGTTCGTGCAAGCGCTACAGGTATTCCTGGGGATCAGGTTATAAAAGGAACAATTCTGCCGGAGCTGTCGCACATTATAAAGAACCCGGGCTATTAGGCGGTATTTTATACGGAACACGACCTCATAATTTTAAATCGGTGACTATTAATACCAGCAGGGCCGGAAGGTACACCAGTGAATAGAGCATTAAATGGCGTGCATCCTGAAGCTTGCGGTTTTTTGCAAACAGCACTCCTAAGTAAAGCATAAGCAAACCAAGGATCAATACCGAGATGCAGTAAAAGACTCCGGTAATACCCATAATAAACGGCATAAGAGATACAGGAATAAGAATCAGTGAATAAAAAATAGTTTGCCTGGCAGTACGAATTCCCGTTGTATCACATACTGGCAGCATTTTATGGCCACCCTTTTTGTAATCATCACGATATATCCAGGCAATTGCGTAAAAATGCGGGTGCTGCCAGATAAAGAGTATCAAAAAGAGAATAACTGCCCCAAAACCTATCTTACCAGTTGCTGCCGCCCAGCCGCCGACTGGAGGAAGCGCCCCGGGAATTGCCCCGATAAATGTATTAAGCCAGTGAACTTTTTTAAGCGGGGTATAAACCAGCACATATAAGAAAGAAGAGAGTAAAGCCAGAAAAGCTGTAAGCAGATTAACGCTTACCAGCAAAATATGAACGCCGGCCATAACCAGTAACACTCCAACAACCAGAACTTCGCCCGGGGGAACCAGCCCACGCGGCAGAGGACGATTACGGGTTCTCTCCATCAGTCCATCCGAGTCACGTTCCAGGTAGTTATTCAGTGCAGCCGATCCGGCAACAGCAAGGAAAGTACCAGTAAGCGTTAATATAAATCTATCAGCCGGATAAAACGAACCGCTGGCCAGGTAATACCCAATACTTGTTGTAACCAGCACCATTAAACCGATACGCGGCTTTGTTAGCGACATATAGATTGAAAATCTTTCCTTCATACTGAATGCCCATTCAACATTATAAACGACCAGTCCCCTACAACTACTAAGCAATAATAGCTCAACAATGTCTACTTTATCTAATTACAGTAGTAAGTTAGGCACAAGGGTCGAAAAACTTCCTCTAAGAATTACCCCTATTTTAAACGATGTCAATTGGCCAACAGCACCATAAGGGCAGAAAATGATTGAACAGCCGGTCCTGAGTGCTTAAATAATAGTAGCTTAAAAATATTCAAAGAGGGTTGAGTAATGAAGGATGTCTTCAAAGAGCGTGAAAAAGCAAAGGAGGAGGAGTATTTTCGAAAAATAAATGAAGCAGCCCTGAAAAAGCTGCAAAAAACAACCTCTTCCGGCAAATTCATCAGTCCTGTTAGCGGCAAGCCCTTAAGAAAACATAATCTTATGGGAGTAACTGTATTTAAGTGTCCTGAAAGTGGCGGTATCTGGATCGATAAAACCGCGCTTAATGAGCTGCTCAGCAAAGCAGCTAAAGAGGAAAATCTTCAATCTTCCAACTGGTATCAGGAATTAACTGAACTTCTAAGCGCTGGAGGAGGACCATCACTACTTGAGTCTGTTGAACGCAGTGTCGTTGATGAATAAAAGTAAGACGATTTATTATGAACCGTGGTCAGGGAATTAGAAACCAGCCGGCGCTGACTGCCTGTTAAATTTACGCTCGGCATATTCGGCCATAAGCTGATTGATATCATCAAGCTTGACAGGCTTTTTAAGCAGCCCTGCAGCTCCAAAGTTTTTAGCCTCCATGATATCTTCAGGATAGTTGTATTTTGATGTCATGATTACAACAACCCGTTTCCCTTCGTAGCGTTCCATGAACTTTTTTACCACCTCAAAGCCACTCATCTTTGGAAGAATCATGTCAACTAGAATCAGCTCCGGAATCCAGCGCCGCGGTTTATTTTCAATCAGCTTAAGAGCCTTGACGCCATCGGAGTAATATGTGACCTGATAACCTGCCTCTTTAAGCAGTTCACACGTTTGCTGTGCTGTGTTTTCATCATTATCAATAACCAGTGCCTGTTTTGCTTCCAGCTCCTGCGGTTCTTTCTTTTCTTCCATAATTTTTATTTAAATCAGATTAATCCCGTTAGCATAACAGCCTCTCTGTGGATACTCGACAGAGCCTGCCGGAATCTTTAAGTATTACTTGTACTTTTAATGGATTAAAGTAATTTGCCTTCGTTTTCAAATAATTACAGCCAAATATTCATATGCTATGAATTTTTAAACATTTTGTTTAAAATGGAGACATATAGTCTACAGATTTTAAACGTTTTGTTTAATGTTATTTACAAGCACTCATAATCTTGAGGAAAAAATTGTTGAGTTGCTTATTAAGGACGGACCTCTTCAGGCAGCTGCGCTGCACAGCAGGCTGCAAGGCGTAACACTTCAGGCGGTCTACAAACATTTAAGAGAGCTGGTTAAGCAAAAGGTTGTAACAAAGGACAAAAAATTTTACACGCTCTCATCAGAGTGGCTGATCAATTTATTGCACGTTTCTCTTAGAGCTCTTAATACTTCCCTATCAGCAGGCCTTATAGTGCCCCTCCCTGAACCGCTTGAGATAACGCTGCCCGACCCATTTTATGGCTTTACACTTGCAAGGCGATTATCTCTTGACAGCATCTTATCTTCACCAGGCTCCCCGAAAACTATCTACGAATGGTCCTTTTGCAGCTGGTACCGGCTTATCCAGCAGCAGGCTGAAAGCAACTACCTTAAGCAGCTAAAGGATAACAACCTGAGACACATCATCGTTTATGGCAGCCGGGCATATCTGGACAGGCGCGCTGAAGAGTTTTATCGGGACAGTAATGTATCAGTCAAGTACTCAGGCACAGAAATTTTAACTCCGCCACCACAAACTTTATTACTTGCCGGCGATCGCATCGTTCAAGTTTTTCTTGATGACGGCCTGATTAAACAGCTCAACCGTATTTACAGCTGCACAAACTCTGCTGTTGATATTAATCCCGGGCAGACTGCTGATAGTTTCAGGGAGCATGCGCGCTGTACCGTAAAAATTACTGATGACGCAAAAGAGGCATTATACCTATTAAAAAAATTTAGAGCTCTGTTGGCTTAAGGCCGCCTTAGGCAGGCATAGGTCTAGCTCATAAAAGGTTTGCTTTTGCATGCCCCCCTAAAATGTATTAAAGTACCTCTGGCATCATTCCTGCATCAGCAGAGTTTACTTAAAATTCCATTTAACAGATCCTGAAACTCTGTAACAGAACTTATCACAACTCTCTCCCCGGGAGTATGATGCCCGTCAATATCGGGGCCAATTGCAATAACTTCAAGACCGGGCTTAATGCCTGAGATCACTCCGGCTTCAAGCCCTGAGTGCTGAACAATGACTTCGGGCGCGCTCCCCCGCATATCAGTAAAGAGCCGCCGCGCTACTTTAAAAAGATCGCTTTCGGCATCCGGCTTCCATGCCCCGTAAGCATTTACAAACTCTACCTCCGTACTAAGTCCTGAACGAAGCACGCGAACTTCAATCCTCTTTTGAAGCCCATCAATAAGGGCTACATCAAAGGAGCGGCTCATAAGGTCCAGCTTGATGGTCCCGTACCTATCAGCCAGCGTTTGAACCGTGCCCAGATTATTACTGAGCTCAGGCGCTTTTATGCCCTTAAGCGGAGCAGTCCAGCTCTGAACACCTTCAGGAATTTCGCTTATGAATTTAAGAAGTTCTACTGTGTCATTTGCGTTAACCGGTTTTTGATGGAGTGCTTTTGATAAATCCTGCACCTCTTCCAAGCTGACCCTGATTCCCGGCTCTATGGTTGAAGACAGGCCATGCCAACGCGACTGGTTCGTAACCTCTTTTACTATCCGATCTTTTTCGGCCTCCTTACAGAAAAATACCAGCTCACATTCCCGAGGTATCGAGTTCCTGCTGCTTCCGCCAACAATTCCGGCAAGCCGGATATCGCTTCCGGCTTCTATTTCAAAAAGTACTGCCCGGGCTGCTTCCTGAATAGGATTTACGTGAGGTTTATGAATATCAAGACCACTGTGGCGATCTGCCGACTCGATCCCGTCAACAGTAAGCCTGACCGGCACATATCCAACCGGAGGAGTCTCTCGCTGCGGTCTCAACGAAATAATCATATCACGACCACCCGCTGCACCGAGCCGGATACCGTCACTTCTTCCGATATCAAGGCTTATCATCTTAGAAAAATTTACTTCAGCCGTATCATCTATAAGCGCAGGATCAAGTTCCTTTGCGCCCTGAAGACCAATCTCCTCTTTAACGGTAAAAAGCAGCTTAAGTGGTGGGTGATCTTTCGCCTCTAAAGCTACTGCCAGAGCTGCAGCAACACCTATACCATCATCAGCACCGAGAGAAGTCCCCTGGGCCTTGAGAACTGGAACAGCTGTGCCATCCTGATAGTAATCCTCTTCAGCGACCAGAAGCTTTAAAGGGTTGTTTTTAAAATAATCCAGAGTCTCGTCAACTCCGTTTATGAAACTGGCTGCCGGCACCATATCCATGTGGGCCTGAAGAATAACACCTTCTTTCTGATTTTTTCCTTTACCTCTGCCCGGTAGATCAAGAGCTATATTACCGGCTTTATCTACCTGCACCTGCCAGTTATGTTGCCGCGCAAGTTCTTTAACGTATTCCCTGACCTGCTGCTCATGTCCGGATGGACGGGGAATTTGAGTAAGATCCGTGAAACTCCGCCAGAGAGTATGGGTTCGCTGGGGAGCCAGTTTAAAAAGCTCACTGATGGCTTTATGGTGAATAATATCACCAGATTGACCCTGCTCCAGCTGCCTGCCGGCATCCAGGTTCTCCGAACTTCTTTCATCCCGGGGAGTTAACATAATCTGAACATTGCCTCCAAACACTAATCACAATTACTGGTAATTTTATCAGATCTAACAGCCTATTCAACTAAATGCTTCCCGCAGGATTCCTCAGTCATCAATAGATCAAAAAGTCTGCAAGCCGGCCATTCTCCCGGGTAAAGATGTTCCACTTGCCGCCAGAGAGAAGTTATGCCACCCTGAGCCAGCTGGCAGAAATGTCGCCGATCGCAGCAAAGAGTTTTTCCCCGCCAGTGATTAAGTTTTTAGATAGAACATTGGTGTTTTAAGTGCCCAGGTAACCGTATGCCGCTATCGCTGAATTCCATCCCCACCCTTTTTAATAATATCGACATTTACTTGTTTGATCTAATTTTAAGAGAGAAGATAAAAGAAGATATACGTCTTTTGGATGCAGGCACAGGATCCGGCCGGAACATAGATTTTTTATTATCTCAGAAAATTAAAATACATGCGGTTGATTCAAACAAGGAAGCCATCAGCAACCTGCTTGCACGTTACAGCAGAGAAAATACAGCCGCCAGGCTAAGTGCTGCCGTCTCAGATATATCTGGCCTGCCCTACCAGGACTCGTATTTTGATGTTGTGCTGTGCATAGCGGTGCTACATTTTGCAAAAGATTTGCATGAGTTTGAACAGCAGGTTTATGAACTCTGGCGGGTATTAAAACCAGGAGGAACTCTGTTTATCCGAAGCGCCTCTTACGAAGGTTTGCAGATTGACGGGCCTTGTGGCACGGGCCGTCTTGTTCAATTTCCTGAAGGCAGAGAACTTTTCGCAGTCGATCATCAATATCTCAATAACCTTACAGAAAGGCTAAATGGCACCCTGATTTACCCGCTTAAAACCGTAATTGTAGATAATCTTCGTGGAATGTGCTGCTGGTGCTTAAAGAAAGAGTGATTCTGTAAATCAGATTTTCAAATCATCATACTGCTTCATCATCAGATAATACAGCTCCCCTGGCCCGAAAATTGTGTTCGCCTTCTTTTGAGCCTTATCACCCGTTCCCATAAACACGTCAACACGTCCCGGTCCCTTAATCGCACTTCCGGAATCAAGTGAAAGTACAAAGCGACTGGCGGGCTTAAGTGCCAGTTTTCCATTTGATACTTCTTCAGGAAGTCTGGTTCGAATTATACTAAGCGCACCAGGCGGAAGTTTCAGCTTATCAATTGCAATTGACCTCTCCGGAATGACCGGCACACCCAGGCTTCCCAGCGGTTGAGGAACTTCACGTTCCTTAAAAAAGATAAATCGGTTATTACGAGACAGAACCTGATCGAGCTTATCCGGATGTTTTATAAAAAACTTATCAAGCTTGTTCCAAGCTACATGATTTTCCTTTAAAAACTTGCGGGAGATCCCTCTAAAAGGATGCCTTGTGCCTGCATCAAATCCTATTGCTTTGGTAGTGCCGTCAGGAAACTGCAAAATAGCCGAACCCTGAACGTGAATCATAAAGGCTTCGAAGCGATTTCTTAAAAAGGCTATCTCATTGCCATGTAAGAGCGTACCAGGGCGGCCAAGGCCATCATAGCCTTCAAGCTCTACTCTGGTGGGATGGGGCAATTTCCATGAATCGAAGTCAGCTGGCTTCCTGAAAATAGGATAACGGTACTCCTTTGTTCTTACCGGGCTGGCTTTATACACAGGCTGAAAATAGCCGGTAAATTTGACTGTGCCGCGCCCATCTGCACCTACCGATCTGTAAAGATCAAAAGTGCGTCTTATACGTTTTTCCAGTTCAGCAGGACTATTACTAAACATTAAGATCAGATAAAATCTTGCCAGAGTCTGTTCTACTCTGGTGTTGCTTATACCGATTCGCTCAAAGGCACGGTAAGCCTCCTTCCCTTTCTCACTCTTTAAAAAACGCAGTGTACGCGATATACCACTGAGTATTTCCGATTTGTTCTCAAAAATTTTTGGGTCAAAAATTATCTGCCGCGGAATTTCATCAAATGAAACTTTTTTCAAAACAACTGACTGTGATACCTCAGCTAAAGAGTTAGAGGCACACAAAATCAGAACTTCTATCACCAAGAACAATTTAAACAGGAATTTAACAAACTGATTCTTTCTGGCTCTCAACATGACTATAAGACTTTCAAAATCAGCATTCCCGTCTGATCTGTTAATATTTCGCACTTGTAAAATGATCGAAGTTGAAACGTTAAACAATATTTATCTAATTTAACAGAGCTGGCCAGTCTGTAAAGTTATCAGAATGGTGCAGCTGTTTTTTTGTTTGTTTGCTTTTAACTGACCAACTGTAGATATTTTTGTAGGCTGCGATTTAAGTGGAGCTAAAGCCTCTTAAATTTAATAGAACGATGTTTGCGATTAATTTTTTTGCTGATATGTGGGGAAAGCTCAATAATACCAAGCACATATTTGTGATGCAGCGCCAGCCGACCACGGCTGCGGTCATCAGGCTGACTGGTCAGTAGAGATTCCCAGCGGGTCGGTCCCTGGTTATATGCCGCCAGAGCATCAGCAGCATTTCCAAAACGGTCATAAAGCTGCCTTAAATAAATTGCCCCTACTGTAAGAGATATTTCAGGGTCGTAAAGCTTGTCGCTCGAATACTCTCCGTATTTCTCTCTGAGCCATGGATGTCTCCGCCAGACTTCGCGTGCTGCGATATCCCGCACCTGTGTTAAGCCGCGAGCATGGTTAATGCTCATAGTGTGCGCATCAACGCTTAGTGTCTGGCGGTTATACAAAGATTCTCTTGTAGCAAGTCCACTCAAAATTTCAGCATCCACCTCTATTCCGTGTTTTTTCAGGTTTCTCGTTACACGCTCAGAAAGCCTGCGAAGCTGCTGCTGGGTTATCACCCGTGGATGCCTCTCGCGGAAAAATGCGCTGTGAGTTCCGGAACCGGATTCATTCACAATAAGGGATCTCGTTTTCTCAATTTCTTCAGGATTAAAAATTCTTGTCAGGTCCAGTTTCTCCCCCGGCTGCATAGGTGGGATTTTGCCTCCTCTGCTGCTTATAAGCTTCTCGCGACGAAGCCTTGTTAAATTGTCGATTATTTCCGCAGGAGTAAAATTTAAAAGCCGCTGCTGCTCGGACGTGGGATTGTCAGGAATTGATGCAAGGTATGATTTCACAATTTTCGTTGGATTGTCCCCTCTTCTGACCACATAATATCTCTGACGATAATCGGGCCCCTGCTTTATATTACTCCCGCCTATGACCCGAATTCTCTCTTTGCGGCTTAAATGCCGGGTAACTCCCGTTGAAGCCAGAAAGCCTGGAATATCAATTGATTCTCCCACACGCAACGGCCGATTCCCGTTAAATTTTCTAAGAGCCTGCTGAAGATCTAGCAGTTTTTCAGACGTCAGGTAACCTGCCCTTTGAATACCGCGCGCAATACGCCAGTAACCATCTCCTTTTTGAATATGGTAAGGGCGATCAGGGTCAATATGGGCAGCATTGCCCGGACTTACAGCTTGAGCTATCTCGCGTTCGTCAGCAGATGGTTTATGTTCCGGCAGCACTGTTATCGCCTTTGTTTTTTCAGCCGAACTCTGGTCCAACCACCGCAAAAACACATTTAAATTGATTTGATATCCGACCGGAAGATTATTGGGATTAACATGTGGATCGCTCTCTTTGATGAAATCTCTTAATCGATCAACAAGCTCACTTACGGTATACTCTGGTGCTAACCCTCTGTCGCATAGCGGAAAAGCAACGCTCCATAGTCCTTTACCTGCTTCCAGGGTATGCGGTGGCAAGGGGTCAATTACTGTCCCCACCTGCCGCAGAAAGCCAACAATATTTATAGCGTCACCCGGCTTAAGATTATCAGGATCAAGGCCCTGCTCTTCACGAAGATATTTTTCAAGAATTGGTTGAACCTGACTCCATGAATTGTTTTTTAAAAACCCCATCTGGCGCATGGCTCTATAGGCTGCAAAGGTGCCACGCCCTTTTTCAACAAAATAATAGCCATTAATAACATTACTTTCGGGATTACTGGCAGCCTGCTCACGTCGCGCTTCATCAAGGAACGCACTGCGGTGGGTACCGGCAGGACTGATACTACCTGCAAGCGGCCCAACGCCCTGGTCACGGTCCGGTTGTTGCTTGTTAAGCGCTAAATCAGCCAAAATAATAAACCTGCGACAAACCTCTTCAGTTAAAGCCTGAAAAGTAAGATCTTAAGATTAAGCAAAAATTACAGACACATATACGTTATGGCAGACTGGCGCTGTCTCGTATCAATATTAACTAATTGATAATACAGAATAAACATCGTCTTCGTGCAGCTGCAGCGCCCTGCTCTCTTCTGTCCTTCAAAAAATTAACTAGTTTGAACGGAGATTTTTTGGTGCTACAGGAGCTACGGTATCAGCTGAACACACTTGGCAGCTGCCGCCACAATCAACGCCGGACTCATTACCACTCTTAATGCCATCGCCACAATGCGCTGGTAAAGCCACTGTAATCTCAGCCTGTTCACTTACCAGTCTGTCAGCATCACATTTAAGCTGGTATGTATGTGTACCGCTTGAAAGATCCACCGGACTTAATATTTCTGTGTACCTGTCATTGGAAGTCACAACGGATCGCACCTTACTGCCATTAATATATAGATCACAGGCAAAGTTCTCTTTTGCGCTGTATATTGGAATAAACTGAAAAACTGGCCTTGCCTTAGTTACAATCTGACCCCAGAGAGGATATTTATGCGGCAGCGGATATGCCAGTCTAATCTGATCAGGCCGCTGTAAGCTGGCATAGGTCCTTAAAGCCGGATCGGAGGGTGCTGTAAAATCCCAGCTGCTAAAGCTCCAGATTTCATCAACACTGAAATCAAGCATTTTGTTATTAAGATGCGGTGACAACATAAAAATATTAGAAGAATTGATCTCCGGCAGGTTTATGCTGTAATCGTTACATGCCCAGCAGCCATCCTGACGGCCGTCTATATATAAATGCATTTCGCCCTTATCAGGCCCGTTATTCCGCCAGGTAATAGTATAAATATGCCACTCGTTCTGTGCGACACTACTTTTCCAGTAACCCCAGTCTCTGGGGTTCATACTGGCCCCCGAATAGCTGCTTTCAGCGTGCCCTGCATCTGAATAAAAGGCAATCATAAAAGCATCGTCTCTATTATTGTAAAAGTAGTTAAGCGGCTCAAAAACTATAGTCCGGTATACTGTCTTCAAATTACTGTCCGTTCTAAAGACCCAAAGATTAGACCAGAATTTATGCGGGTCCGTATTAAATTTAATCCAGAGATCAAGTCTGCCTCCGTCACCTTCAGGATCACTGAAATCAAAATTGTCCGAGTCAAAGGCAGCAAGATACGCCGGTTGATTATCGACCCCGTTAAAACGCGCCCCCTTACCATGCAAACTGTTTTCAAAAGTTACCTCACCGGGCTTGCTGCGCCCGGGTAGCGCAGCATCAATTGACGCAAGCTTCTTTTGTACTATACAGGGTGAGTAAATCGCCTGTTCTGAATCCATGCTACTGTAAAGTAAAACTCCGGCAGGACTGTTGGTGCAATAATCGGCAGCAGCAATAGCGGGAAGCAATAGGGCTATCGCTGTAAGTACCGCGATTCGAACCAGTTTGCTAATATCAAACCTGCTGCCTGCATGCCACCCGGCCATCACAACACCTCCCATAGAATAGCTATTGACATTATTTTAACTTATAAAGATTGTTATGGATACTAAAATCAGATTAATAAGCGTCAGGACACCTTAAATAGCTCATCCAACCGTAAAATGCCTATAACATCACGGACAAAATCCTGTGAGCCTGCTATTTCCAGTGTACCGTCTTTTTGTTTTATCTGATCGTCACATGCAAACAGACGACCAATTCCGTATCCGTCAATAAGTTCACTCTTTTCCATGTTAACAGTTACATTTTTCTTTCCCTGCGAAAGAAGTTCCTGAACACTCTCTACCAGAGCTTTGCCTGCTTCAGCACTTATAAGACTCTCTTCCATATTTACCTCGCCCTTTTCAGGGTTGTAGCGCAGATACTTTCTCTGCTTAAGACGCTCATGCATCTCTTCAGCAGACAGCTCCTTTTCAGGTTCAACCGGATCTTCTTTTATGCCAAGAGCCTCAAGCCGCTTACGCAGTCTGTCACTGGCGACTTTGCGCACGTCCACTTTACTTTTCTCCTCTGGTCTGGAACTTCCCTCTGAACGGGCTCAAGCCCCAGTACATGCTTTCCCAATTCCGAAAAAAAACGCGGCATGCTTTCCGCTCCTATATTAGCAATTGCCTGCTCAGTCTTTCGCAGCATTTTCATATCATAACCGGGGTCACGTCCCTCCAGACGCGCCTCAATTACCTTATCTATATACTTTACCGCATCATCTGCCAGCAGTTTAAATGCTGCCCGCTCACGCAAATCAAGGCGTTTGTTGCGGATCTTTATTGCAAGCTCTGTAATTTCCTTTAGAGTATCAACCGAAAAGGGCTCAAAGAGAAATCCGTCACCACCCTCCACAAGAGATGCGGTTACCGCAGCAGAATCCTGATCACTTGCTTCCAAAATTAGAATAAAGGCCGCATCCTGGGCACGGGTTGTGCCTTTTGCATTGGCAATAAAGGAGCTAACTACATCTTTACCAAAGCTGCGGGCCACAAATACAGCTCCTACCGGCTCTTCATCTTTATTAAGCTGAATTAGCGCATCATGCGGGCTGCCTACATGGCGCACATCTTTAAAACCATATACAGATGTAGTAGCAGTCTTTAGATTAACGCGCGTAGTTGCATTTTCATGCACAATCAGTGCATTTATTTTCTGTGACATAAGCCGCCTGATTGCAATTCGGGCAGAACGTAAAAAGCTGCCTTAACAGGTAGTATCGTAACAGCAATGTAGCAGCATTAACAATCTGTGTTTATAAATAATATAAACTGACACCGCTGGCATGAAAATTATGCATTTAACAAGGGCTGTGCTACCTTTTGCAGTAACTTATACTGATTCTAACAGATCATGACTATAGAAATGCTAATAGGAACAGCTTCCTGGCTGATAATGGTACTGGGTTACTACCAGAGAAAACACAGGCGCAGCCATATAATGCTTATGCTTACTGCTATTTTTTCTGATCTGGGATTAGTAATTTTTCTTCAAATAACCAGAAAAGCCTCTCAAACAGCGCTCGAGTTTAGTCTTCCGCTTCTTCAGCAGCTTCATATCCTGTTTTCGCTTCTTGCAGTAATTAGCTATATTCCTGTACTGCTCTTAGGGGCAGCACTTATCAGAGGCAAAACAGGACTTCTGCCCTATCATCGCGTAGTTGGAATGGCAACCTTAATCCTGAGAACACTTGGATTTGTCTTTATGTTTTCAATGTTAAAAAATTAGTAGTTCAAATTACCACGTATTGCGAAGAGAGTGATGTTAAGCATAAACAAACTGCCTGTATTTGTTCCTGCTATATTTACCCTCTTTTTGATCTGCTGGCTTAGACTTTTTATTCCAGATCTTGTTTTTCCATCTGTAGATCTTCATTCATTGCTACTTATTTAGTTTTTTGCAGCGGATGATTGTGCAAGGGCTTGATATCCCGCCGCACTTTGTACCACTTCTTGATTTTAAGCTCCTGCGGAATAAGATTCCCCTCGGCTAACCAGTCGTATATAGCTTCAGCTGCCATGCGGTGTCCTATTTCATTCGGATGAAAATCAGCTCCCGGATCAACCTGTAGTCTAGAAATTGGAATACCTTTATAGATTTTAAATAAATCCAGATACTCGATACCCGCACTCTCCAGCACTTTATGAACCTTCTGATGAAGCGGCCAAAAAGGATATTTATCATTAAGCGGCAATCCAAAAAGCGGAAAAACAACTGCTACAACCTTCACAGAATGCCTGCTGGCCCGTTTAGCTATACGCTTTATGGAAGATTCAAAGTTAGTAAAAGTCTTCTTCTTACCAAACAGGCTAAAGTAATACTTTATGTATGCCGTATGAGTTTGGCTATTATGAATTCTATCTAAAACGTAAATCAGCGATTTCCAATGGTTAAAGATACTGCCTGATTGAAAATGCTGCACCTCCGCAAACTGGTTTTTTTTCATTACCAGGCCGGTAGGTGTGATTGGTTTAATTTGCGGATCGTTTAAGGTTACTTGTAAAATCACAAGATCGGGCGAATCCTTCTTTAACACGGCCTTTAAGAGCTTGGCTTCATGGCTGGTTGAATACCCTGGAACTCCGTAATTAATAACCCGTGCAAAGCGTTTGCCGCTGTTAAGATTCAACATTCTCTCAAGTTTTTTAACAAAGGTATCGTCAAACTGCATGGAAGTCCCAAAAGTAAAAGAGTCTCCCAATACGGCAATTCTGAATTCATTAGGTAATTTTTTGTGCGGATAGTAATAATCCTGCAGGGTCGTGGTATTATCTGCGCTATAAAACTTTGCTGGCCGGTCACTCCATCGTGGCTTTACAAAATAACTGTGCGCCAGCCTGAAAACAACTTCAAAGGAAATAAGAGCCAGCAAAACTCCAAAAAGAGGTGGAACAACCATAGAAAGAAATCGCCAGCTACCAGTTATACTCCTTGCGGTCTGATCATGAGATTCAGATTCTACGGCCCCATGGCCCATTTTATAAGTCCCCATTACCATCGTTAGACAGCGTATTATTTACAACTTGTACCGCTTTTGCAAGAAAGCTAATAGATTATTAGCCAAACACAGAATCCCCCAAAACCATCTGTAGCTTAAGTTGTGTTCTCTTTTAATTTAAGAATCTGCCGAGCTTTAAATGGCCCGTTAAAGATCTCTTTTTTGCCCCCCGGCCACACAACCTCAACTTTTTTAACACTCTCGCTCTCTCCAAGTCCAAATGTCAGTACGCGATCATCTCCAGTCAGATAATTAGCGCCGGCAGTAACCTGCTGGGTAAGAACTGGACCACTATCCCGATAAACACTAACCAGAGCACCGACAGCATTATGGTTGGCAGCCCTGCCTGTAAGAGCAATTTTAATCCAATTGCTGTTAAAGGCATTTAAATTTTTAAAAAGCCGTGCCGGCCGGTTATCTCCGGTAACTACAAGATCTTTTGTGCCGCTGCCGCTTAAATCAAGCGCCAGCACAGCACGACTCATACCACTAAACGACGCAATATCTTCTTTGTCATCCAGATAAAAACGTCCATTATCATTAATAAAAAACTGATTGCGCTGAGCACCTATAACAGCATCTTCAGTCCAGCCGTTTGCCAGGTACATATCAAGGTCACCATCATTTTCGTAATCAAAAAAAGTCGCTCCCCAGGCCCAGCCGCGATCTCCCGGCTCAAAAAGCTCTGCTTCAGCGGCCTTAAATCTCCCATCCTTTGAGCTGAGCATCAGCTGATTGCCGTCCAGATAATAAAATGACTTCAAGATTCGCTGGTCAATTTTAATTGGATCGTCTGGCAGCGGCAGTACAAATGAAAGGCTCTTTGAAAACATATCTATAACGCTTACGTATATATCCATACGCCTGTCATGGTTTATGTCAATTAAGCTTGCATTCATGCCGTTACCACGGTCATCAACTCCATATTTAGAAGCCTGCTCGCGGAATGTCCCATCGCGCTGATTAATAAAAAGCGTGTCGTAACCAAAATCATTGGCGTTAAAGAGATCCATAAACCCATCACTGTTCACATCAAATGCAGCAGCTGCCAGTGTCCAGGAAGTGCTGCTAATTCCTGCCTGCACGGAAACGTCCTTAAAGCGGCCGGCCCCTTCATTATGGTAAAGCTGGTTGGGATTGCCATTCAGTCCGTTTAAAGAGGGGTAAGTTGATCCATAATGCCCAATAAAAAGGTCGAGTAATCCATCATTATCATAATCAAAAAAGACTGCTGTATGTGCGGCAGGCCCGCTCTTTATTCCGGACTTGGCAGTTACATCCTTAAAATGCCCTGTCCTGGTCTGACGAAAAAGACGGGTGGCGGTATCCCGATGAACAATTAAAAGGTCGTCTAAACCGTCATTGTCGATATCGGCAAATAAGGCATGATGACTGTCATAGCCGGTATCATTTATGCCACTATCGTCAGTAATGTCCTTAAAACGATACTTTCCAAGGTTTAGATATAATCGATTGCATCCGCTGCCGGGGAAAAACAGGTCAGGCAGGCTGTCGTTATTAATATCAGTTACTGCAATTCCAGAGCCTGCATTTACCTGCATATACGGCCTGAGCTTGTCCGCAGTATCCCGCTGGCTGTAAGACGTGGTTGCAAGATACTGAGTTTTGCTGCCAGCTTTAATGTCACATACCTTGGCCGAAATACCTGATTCTTTCGTAATCTCCCTAAAAAGTCTTACTGGATACCTCTTAAGCAGCTTGTCTTTAGCTTCAAATGCCCGGCTATCCCAGCCCAGCTCTTTTTCTACAGGTATACTGCTTATAAAATGAACGTCCAGTGCCTGTATAATCTGGTAAAGTCCTATCTGGTCCTTGTGAAGCTCTCGTGCATAAGCAGCAGCTTGTTGCAGCATAAATAAAATAAATTCAGAGACACGCTCAGAGAGAAGCTCTGCGGCAAACGGATCAAGCGGCAGCGCTTTCCTATTCTGCCAGATTCTTTTAAGTAATATCCAGTGCACCGTTGTATCACGTACTGCATCAAGATCCGGCCCAAGCAGTTTCACTTGACGTGTTTGATCTCCCGGAAAAGCCAAACCTTTGCTTAAATCAGAATCAGCTACAGTAACTGTAATGTCTCCTCTTACATCAGCTTTAACAGGGAAAACGTGCTGCATAATATTATTAATCCAGCTAACCGTTAGTACAGTTGGCCCGCCCCTTCCGTCTTTTGGCTGCCAGTTATGGCCGGCATAATTACTGGCTTCATCATACTGAGCAGGAAGCCCTCCCAATGATATTGGCTCTATAAACCCCTCTAACTCAGTCATTAAATATTTAAAGGCCTGGGGGCTAATTGGCATTCCAGCTATTCTTTCAAGAAGATTGCGGATGTGAGTATTATCATCAGTATCCTTCCAAACGGCCGAATTCCACTTACGCAAAGATTCAGTTTTGTTTTCTATAATTTCCCTGCTTAATTCCACAAGGAATTTGTTATCTGCCGTGCTGTTAAATGTGCTGCAATTTGCCGCACCTGACACATTACTGCCCGAGACACCAAGAAATTTACTGAGCTCTGAATATGCGGCTCTTATATCTTTTGGCAGCACTATTTTACCGCCACGTTGGCGGGTTACCTGCCGCGCCAGCCGCAGCAGTTTCAAATTGAGGACTGTCCCATAACGCCCAAGTAAATCTGCTGCTTCCGGGTCCATTGGACTGATGTCCGCAGTGTTGATTGCGAAAAGCCCCTGCCTGCCAATTGCATCAAAAAGAATCGAGAGAATAATTCTCTTATTCTCGGTAACCTTATGATAATCATGAAGTGAGACAGATAGGGGGCTACTACCCGGCAACAGGGGATTTCTAAGAAAAGCGAGCTCTTCATCAGTCAGCCTCTTACTTAAGGCACTTTCAATATCTGCCCTGTGCACAATACAGCTATCAGCATTAACTGAAGCGTGGCGCCAGATCTTGTAAATCAAGTTCTTTATCGCTTCAATCTTAAGCAGGGCTGCCATATTATCAACTGGAGCTGTCGAGTAGTACTGCTCCATCATGCGTACTGTAGTCCAGCAGGTAGCATCTTTTCTGCTTTCCTGGGCTTTAATTGCCGAAGCAGTAGCACGCGCCATATCTTTAAGGGATTTAACCTGTACTATTGATGGCAAAAGCGTTGAACTTTGCGCGCCTGCACAAAGTGGCACAGCAATGATTACAATAAGCGAAGCAAAAAACCTGCGCACGTTTACCAACTAGAAACCCTAAACTATATTCCTTTTATTTTAGCACTTTATAATTGTTATGCGGTTGTGAAGAGAGATTTTCCTGGGATTTTTAACATACTGAAATTGCGAGAAAATCAAAGTTGTGTGACAGCCAAAAAATTCTTACCTGTCAGCAGGAAGCCGTCCAAGGTTAATTAACTCCTTCCTCAAGCCGTCAATTAGATGCCGCAGCATATCTTCGCTAAAATCAAACTTAATACCGGCAGCTTCAAAAAGCTCCGGCAAAGGTCTTGAGCCACCAAGAGAAAGGCCGCGGCGATACTCTGCTATGGTCTTATCCGGATCGTTTTTAAAATTCTCACGAAGCTGCAGCGCCCCAAGCTGGGCTACCGCGTATTCAAAGTAATAAAAAGGCATTGTAAAAATATGTAGCTTATAATGCCAACCGGACTCTTCAAGCTGTTCGTATCCGCTCCAGTCTACTCCGGTTCCAAAGCGCTCTCCGAGTTTATGCCACTCGTTATCGCGCTCAGCACTTGATGCTTCCGGATTTAAGTAAACCCAGTGCTGAAAGGCATCAACCTGCATACAGTAAGGTAAAAACAGTATTATATCTTCGAAGCTGTCAGCAACTGCTCGTTTTTTATCCTCTTCACTATAAAAAACATCAAGTACACTAAGCATAAACTGTTCACTACCCATAGAAGCAACTTCACTGAACTCAAGCGGAGCATGCCTGTACTCAACAATCGGATCATTCCTGGCCAGAAGAGCATGAAAACTGTGCCCGAGTTCATGAGCAAGCGTCATAGCGTCATCGTGTGTGCCAACTTCGTTCATAAAGATAAATGGCCTGCGAACTTCATCAAACGTCTCCATGTAGCCACCACCTGACTTGCCGGGTCGACTTGATAGATCAAGATCCTCACGATCAGCCATCTCCTGCGCATAATCAGCAAATTCAGGATCAATTCTTCGCATGGCCTCAATAACTTTAGCCACCAGCTCCTTCGCCCCGTTATAGGGCTTAAGAGCCGGTCGGTTTTCCGGGTCAACATGCATGTCCCATGGTCGTACTTTGTCTACCCCGAGCGCCTTCTTTCTCGCCTCCACCAGCTCCCGCGCCAACGGAACCACAACTTCTTCCACAGCCTGATGAAGCTTTTCACAATCCCGTGGCGTATAGTCAAAGCGCTCCATCGCTTCAAAGGTATAGTCACGGAAATTTGAAAAGCCAGCGTTCTTTGCAATCCTGTCACGCAACTGAACCATCTCGTCGTACAGCTCATCCAGCCTGTCGTGATCCTGGTGCCAGCGGTTGTAAATTTTTTCCCAGGCATCCTGGCGTCTTTGACGATCCGGCTCGCGCAATAAGGCAGCTGCCTCTTCGAGGGTAAGTTCTTTCCCATCAATTGAAACCGTCATAGCACCGGTAATCTTATCGTAGTCGGCACTAAGCTCAGTGTCCCTGGTAAGTAAGGGCACGTTTTCATCGCGGTAAAGCCTGACAGCCGATGCAATAGAACGATCAAGCACCCGCTAACGGTCTTGGTCCAGTCCGGTTCTGTGCGAAGAATTAACATACTTTAAATTTAATTTATGATTCCACTGACG
>RFHI01000162.1 GCA_003696425.1 Candidatus Dadabacteria bacterium
ATATGGAGCGCTTGTAATTGCTGATGAGGTTATGACCGGCTTTGGAAGGACCGGTAAAAACTTTGCCTTTGATCATATTGAATCCAATCCCGATTTAATCTGCCTTTCCAAGGGGCTTACCGGCGGATTTTTACCGCTCGGTGTTACAGCGTGTACAGCTGAAATTTTTGAGGCTTTTTTATCTGATGATAAAAAGGAGATGTTTACCCACGGGCACTCTTTTACAGCCAATCCGCTCTCGTGTGCTGCTGCAGTTGAGTCGGTAACGATTCTCGCTGAAGATAAAACCCAGGCAGCAATAAAACGTATCAGTGGTTTAAACAGGGAGTTTGTAGAGGAGCTTAAAAGCCTCAAAGGCGTTAATAACCCGCGCTGTCGCGGGACGGTACTTGCGCTTGAGATAGAGGCGGATGATGACAGTTCATACTTTGGAGCTTTTCGTGACAGGCTTTACCGCTATTTTATAGAGAACCGGGTAATCCTTCGCCCGTTGGGGAATACCGTATATATTATTCCGCCGTATTGTATTACAGGGGAACAGTTAAAGAGGGTTTACGAGGTGATTGTAGCGGCGGTTGAGGGGGGGGATGTGAGGGTGGTATAGTAAATTTATTGGCGATCCCAAACGGAAGTTTACACATAAGTCACTACCGATAAGGGACTGTAGAGTCAACTCGAAAGTTGTGAAGAATAAAATTCAAATGAAATGCGTAGAACGTAAACGTCTACGTAAACGTTTTGCGTCTACGGCGACGTATACGTATACGTCATACGCCCTAAGGGTCAGGAACTAATTGTATTATTAATCTTCCTGGAAGCTCTTATCTCTGTAAACTTATATTAGGGATATTCCGCAAAAATGTTATCCGCTTAGGAATCCTGCCGCATACCAGAAACGGACTATAGCCGTCGGCGGACCGTAAAGGCATTTCTGTTTCTTTCAGATAATATCAGTGATTTTCTGTAATTATCAGCCCGGCCGGTTCTTTTCATAATATTTGCACCCTTTTTAGAGACTGCTGGCACATTAAATGCTTATTTCTGTTTAGCCCTTATCTGTACAGCGGCTGAGAAGCCGGCTGTAGCGTCATTGGCCCCCGCCGTACAGTGGATAGCCCCTCGTATCCTCTGTGCGGCCTCCCTTTTTATTGACGCGGCTTAAGTGTCCTGGCCGAAAGGATTCTATTGTCAGCCGATCTGAATCTCTGTGTAATTATATTTTAAGGAAATTTTTTATGCCGGCAAAAAGACCGATTGATTCATTTATCGATATAGTTAAGCGCTGTTATGAGATCGGCAATACGCCACTCTGGTATCCGTTCGGAGATAATCCCGATCAGAATACACACGGCTTAAAAAGATTCTTCCCGCTGGCGGGGAAAACAGAGGCTGAAAGCTATACAACTCCACGCAGGTTTACACTTTCCGGAACACTGACACCCGGCGAAAATACCCGCTATGCCTGCGATGGACAGGATTTTAAAATTACAGCTTCAACTTGGATAATTGGAGACGTAATTGCGGGTGCTCGCGCTGAAGTAGAGGGGAGAGTTTATCCTGGTAAGGGCTTCTATGCTTCAAAAATCTGCGTTAAAAGCTAAGGTATATAATGAGAGAAACTTACCAGAAAAGGCTGCAAATAAAATATTGTTTGTCTTAGCCGGCCATTGTTAATTCTTACCTTAGTTGAAAGAATATTAACCTTTAGCCACTTTTTCTTTAAAATCCTGCTTAATAATTGTAACATCTCGGGAGAGCTGTATGCATTATAGCCGAGAAAATTTTTAAGTTGGAATTAAATAGAGGCGAGATAATGACAGGAAAAAGATTAGTTCACTCATTTGTGTTAGTGCTGTTGAGCGTAACTCCAGTTATTCCGGGTACGGCGTTGGCTGCACTTCCCTCTTCAGCAACACTTCAGTTTACTCTTACTGCGGCAGGTAAGCTAAGTGCAGTTCATACCTTTGACGTTAAACCCAAGAATAAAAACCGTTGTACGGTAAGACTTTTTGCTCAAATTGGTAGCCAGACCCAGGGCACTATATCGCGCGCCAGAAGAGTTGCTGTTATAAAAAATGTCAAAAGTAAGAGCCTTGTGTTCAGCGCCAAGGAGCTAAGAGCTGTAAAAAACGATGACGGTTCTCAGCTTGATGATCCCTTCCTGACTTTGCAGACTCGCTCAACCTGCAGAAATCCAGGTGGCAGTAAACAGGTAGTTATATCCAATGCCTTTGCCCGCTATATTATTTGTGGAAAAGGTAAACGCGAAGTGACAAAGGCTCGTTTTATGCGAAAGCTTAAATCCGAGTTTGCTGACTAAGAGTTGAACAGGACTTTTTTATATTTAGTCTGGATACTGCTTCCGACAATACTCTTTTTAATGGCTCTGTGGGCCAAGCTTGAATCTTTAAGTAATAAGGGCCGCAAACGAAAAGACGCCGGTGATTTGGCCCGTCAGGGAGTTTTTCTTTCAGCCTGTGTTGCTGTCTCAATAATAATTGACCGCAATGTGCTTGAGCAGTATATCATGCCGTTTATGCCGCAGTTTATACCGCTCTGGATGCTGCAGCTTTTTCTTTTGCCGCTGGTAATGTATGCAGGCGCAATAATTTCAGGCCCCTCGGAGGAAATCAAAATTACCCGCGGGCGACGCAGATACGGAGGTAAAAAATAGCAAGGCTTATAGCAGGTGTAGATGAAGTTGGCAGAGGGCCGCTGGCAGGGCCAGTGGTGGCAGCTGCTGTGGTTTTTAAAGAGGGCTACAGCAATCCGGATATTAAAGATTCAAAGAAGCTCTCTAAGAAAAAACGCAAAGAGCTGGTAAGTATAATTAAACGCGATGCTACCCAGTGGGCGGTTGTTGCAGTTGGCCCGCGCCGGATTGAAGCTCTTAATATCCGCGAGGCTTCAAGGCTTGCCATGGCGCTTGCCTTAAAGCGGGTAAAGGCAGATCTGGCATTAATTGACGGTAACGTTTCGATTGATACGGACATCCCACAGGAAACAATTATTGGAGGGGACAGCTTAAGAGTGGAGATTTCAGCAGCATCAATTCTGGCCAAGGTCTGGCGCGATGATTTAATGAAAGTCTTAGATGCTAAATATCCTGGATACAACCTTGGAAAACATGCCGGCTATCCGACCCGTGAGCACAGAAAGGCAGTTTCCGAGATTGGCCCCTCTAAAGTGCACCGCAAAACCTTTCGCGGGGTGCGCGAGTATCTGGCAGCTTCCGGGAAAACCGCATAATTGACAGATAAATTTTAAATGTGCAGTAAAAACAGGCAGTTGTTAGCAGGTAAAATTAGCACCAATTTATTAATAGAACCTGTTAATTACCGATAATTACTAATGTGTAGCGGTGTGTCCGCCTTTTGAGAGCAATTGGTGAAAAGCGGTTTTGTGTATGAGCGGGTTAATGACATGTTACCTCAGAGTTTTCTGAAAAAAGAGTGTGGCGCCAGCCTGGTAGAAGGCGCTCTTGTTATCGCCTTTTTAGCTTTAACAGCAGTTGCGGCTGCTAATGCTGTCGGCAGTAATACTTATAGCGTGTTTTGTAAAGCCAGCCTAGGTGTAGATGGTGATGTTGCCGGAGCTACTAAGGGGGGAAAATTTTCTACCGGTTGTGCAGTAGTAAACCCTAATAGCCGTGGCGGCGTAAGAACAGACACAGGGGGTGGTGGAGGAACAGTTAGTGAGGGCTGGTAGGCTGGTATAAATCATTAAGCGCCGCAGCAGCAGGGCTGCAGCGCTTATTACTGATACAGCTAATTACTTAAGCCCCCACCAGTTAGAATCCTTATCGGGTTCTCCACTCAGGCAGACGCGTACTTTTGGAGCAGGCGATTTTGTGCAAACCCAGAGCGGCGGAGTATATCCACCGTCTTCACAGGCAACATTAGAACAATAATTTCCTGCTCCACAACCACAGTCGATTGGGGCGCTGTGGCAGTCCTCCCTTAAGCCAGGAGCAAAGCCCCTATAACAGAGGCCATCACCATCTACCGGATTGCGGACTTCAACAGTCAGTACTTTATCATTCCAGGGCTCATAGCTCCCGTCCTGGTTCCCGTCAACTATTACGTCGTAGAAGCCGGTCTGGTCTGGTGTAGTTACATAACCAAATGTATTCCCGAAGGGATCACTAGTTATAGTGGTTATCCAGGTACTTGTATCAGGTACAAACCTGTCACCGGTAGTCCATGTCGGATTGCTTGCTACAAAGTAAATGTTACTGGGTAGGTTTGGAGCAGAGCCTGAGCCCTTAAGCCACAGCTGTTCGCCGGGGGCAAATACTGTCGCAGGGGCATTGCCGTACTGAAAAGTAGTTTTTAAATTTCCCAGATGATTGTAGGCACAGGCCGGCTGAGCTTCAGGTGTGCTTGAGCACATACCCGGTTGTGAGAGCTCTGAGGCTTCCAACGCTGTTGCAAGGCCGCTACAGACATTTGCCGGATAAAGGTCATTACAGGCGCTATTAAGTCCTGCTACAATCTGTACGTACTGGCTTGAAGTAGTAAAGTAAACTGAAAAGCCTCTATAGAAAATTTTAAGTGCATCCAGAATGTCATTGCCTCCTGGAATGTCACAGCCATTATAAAAACCGCCGTTAATAAACATATAGAGCGCGTGGCCAAGAGCTGTGGCGTTTAGATGTATTCCGCCGTTATCAAGCGGGCCGCAATAATAGTGATAGTCATAGTGCACAGCAGGGTGCATAAATCCTATTAACTCAGATTCAGCCAGGCGCGGATTTTTGTGATCGCGCGGATAAGGATAACCTGTGTTAGTGCCGTCTTGCCAATCAATTGTCCCCAGTATTTCACGCTCTACGGCTTCTCCAAAAAAGTCTGAAAAGGTTTCTTCTACCGTTTGCATCTGGGTATTAGTTCCTGTGCCACCCATAGCAGTGGTGCTGATTGCATGGGCGTATTCATGCCCGACTGTGTCCGGAACAGCAGCTTCATTGCAGAAATTAATGCCGCCGGAATTCATGTTGTAAACAGACTGATACGGACAGCTTGAGGGGAATGAGACTTCCAGAAAGGCAAAGGCACGGGTAGAGCCGGGAGGGTTGCCGCCCCGGCCAGTGCCGCCCTGATTATTGGGGCCGTCAATGCCAAACTGGTTAACGGTAATATTGTAGGCAGGCAGCAAATAGTCATAGATATCATCAACATCAGTCTGGCCGAAATGGGCCGGGTCTGACGGATCAGGAAGTCCTCCACGCGCGGGCATGCCTTCACTGCGGCCATGAATATATGGAATAAATACAGGATCCGGATCATCTAAGGCGCACGGAACGCTCTGAGTTCCGGCATCAAATGTGCAGTCATACACCCAGCGGTCAAGTCCGGCGTGTTTAATGTCAGGCACTGTATTCAGTATTTCAGCTTTTTTGTTTACGGTGTAGCTGGATGAAAAGAGTTCACCGGAAGTAATTCTGTCAACTACTTTAATCTCGTAAGCCGGTATAACATTATCATCGGGGCGCTGATTGAAGATACCTTCTGCAAAAAGCTCAGGTTTTATAGACTTTATTTTAAACTCTAAAAGCTCTGGCGGAGCATCACGTCGGGCAGCATTAAGTGCGGCTCTTTTTACAGCTCTAAGCCGTCCTGGAAGCCGGAAACGCCGCCGTCCCCGCTTATTAAACTGCCTCTGTATAAACTGCCTCTTTACCCTCGCAGCTTTCCATTTTAAACCGGAAGGCTTTACTGCGCTTGAAGTAATCAGATAAGGTCTTCCATCAGGCCGTAGATGAACATTCACAAAAGTTGGCACAACAGGAATGCCATTAACCTGCTGGGTGTAAGAGTAGTGCTCTCCCATGTCACTTTTGTGTCGCGTTTCTGCAAGTGTTGATACATCAGAGAGCCCAAGAAGAGCAGCGTAGTTTTTAATGGTAGCTAGCGCAATCTGCGAAAAATCCTGCGCCGAAGATGGAGCAGCCGCCTGTGGCGATCTGGTGGCTGCAGTATTATTGTTAAACTCAATAACAGCAACGCGTCCGTCCGGACCGCGTTTGACATTCACATTTGAACTCTGAGCACTGACCCAAGAAGCGCAAAACGAAGAAGCAAGAGCGGTTGCAAACAAATATAGAGGTAATCTTTTTAAATCTCTCATAACCATCCCCACACAAACAAGCGATAATTTTTACAACAAACCACCACTTTTGAACGGCCGCTATACGTAATTTACGTATGCTCGTAAATAGATTGCGAATACAGTCTTATGCAAGTAACAAGCCAGCGGTATGTTACCATTATGGACTGCTTCTTTGCTTAAGTATTCCACATTCTACAGGAAAAACAAGGTTTTAATATGCCCCGATTGGCTGGGGCCGTTTTTTTTGTGATTATGAGCGGTTATTATAGTTGTCAGGATCTGTATTTACGGCAGCCTGCTGCTCAAAGTCCGGGTAGTTGTAGCCGGCCGGCCAGACATTTTTTTAGAGTACTCCTGATTTCCATATAGCCAGGCCTGAAAACTTTAGTGCATTTCCGGCGACACTGTCAGATAGAGACAGTGTGTCCTGTTCGGGGGCCTGTTTCCGGTAATTGAGCCTATATTACTTTAAGGGCTACAGTATGAAGCTGCGCATATTGTTCTTGAGGGCAATAAGATTTTTTAAACGTATCCTGTTATTAGACGGAAGGATAGCTCAGGTTCAACAGCTGGGAGAGCGCATTGCGGAGAAAAATATAAGCTTAAACCGCAGCCTCGCAGTTACAGGAGAAAGACGTGCTGCCAATTATCTTAGGCAAAAAGGTTATCAGATTCTTAACAGAAACTGGAGTGTTCCTGAGGGAGAGCTTGATATTGTCTGCCGCTACAGAAACACGCTTGTAGCGGTAGAGGTTAAAACACGTAAAGCCCCCGGTTCGAATATGCAAGATGCTCTGGATGCGGTTACAACAGACAAGGTCAAACGAATAAAAAAACTCCTGGCACACTACAGCTATAATAATTCGCGCAGACTAAAGGCAATGCGCATAAAGCATACCAGAATAGATGTAATTGGAATTATCCACCGGACTCTTCCGAGTCCTTTAAAAAAACACAGCTGGCAGCTCACCCATTTAGAGGACATCGACTCACTTTAAGCTTTCAAATGCTTTTCTGGCCTGGGCCATTCCTTCAATAATGGTTTCGTCTGGTGTGGCAAAGCAGAGTCTTAAATATCCGTTCTGCAAAAAGCCCATGCCGCTGCCTGTAAGAACCCCATAGTCTCTCGTTAAATAATTAGCAACATCATCTGAATTTTTAAGGATTTCGCCAGAGGGAGTTTTTTTCCCAAAAGCTTCTCTTACATCCCAGAAGGAGTAAAAGCTGCCATCGGTAGGGAATACTTTAACGCAGGGAATATCTTTGCAGTGCTTCTGCATCAGATTGCGCTTGTTTTCCAGGTCTGTGGCAAGTTCAGTATCGTAGTCAGATGTTATTGCTGCCAGGGCAGCCTGTTGTGATACTGTTGTAGGGCCTGAGGTATAGTGGCTCTGAAGATTAATCATAGCTCTGCTTACATCATCAGGTGCAACACACCAGCCGATTCTTAATCCCCCACAGCGGCGAAAGTTTTTGGACATGCCATCCACCTGAATAACCCAGGGCTTTGTCTCCTGATCAATTCTCGGTTCAGGGTAACTGCGTCCGTCAAAAAGAATCTTCCAGTAAAGCCTGTCAAGCGCAAAGAAGATCTTATGTTCAATACATACCCTCAGAAGCGCCTCTACTTCTTCAGCAGTATAGAGCTGTCCGGTTGGATTGCAGGGACTGTTTAAGAGAAACAGCTTTGAAAAAGGACGAAGCTCAAGGTTGCGCCTTAAGTCTTCGGGGGTGACCTTCAGGTAGTTATCTTTTTTTTCTAGCGAGAGCACCATTACGGGTACAGCATAGGCGCAGTAGGCAAGCGGCGCGTAGCTTACCCAGGGAGCAGCATCGAAAAGCACCACATCTCCCGGATTGCATATAGCCATAATCATATTAAAGAGAGCCTGCTTGGCGCCGGCTGTAATAGTGACATTTTCAATAGTGTAATGCTCTTTAAGGGCAAGCCAATCGAGAACAGCATCGCGCAGCTCCGGCATACCGGCCGGGTCGGCATACATTGTCATCTCATCTTTAAAGGCTTGAATCCCGGCTTCTTTTACAACAGGATTGAGATTACCCTTAGTCTCACCGAGGCCGAAATCATAGACCGGTAGCCCCTTTGACTTACGTTCATTTGCAATTGCCTTAAGCCCAAGGGTGAGCGAGGGCCGAAATTTGCCGAGTTTTGGTGAGATTCTATCTGTACTTTCCATGAGTTAACCCCGCTAACTTACATAACTGTTATTGTCGAATATAGCCGAGAAGGATGTCTTAACAAAGCGGGCATTTTACCGGTAATACAGTCTTAATGAGATAATATTCGGCGGGGTATGCCTCTCCCTGGCTCTTGGGCTGTATCGCGTCTTCGGCTATAGAACCGTAATTGTTAAACATTTATGCGAACGGTCATGTCTACAGGTCTTTAATTGTTTCTAATGCGGATAAGATTTCTACGGTTATCCGGTTATGTAAACCTTATTCAGGCGTGTTCGGCATCCTGCGTTTTCTCCGGCTGCTGGTCAGACTGCACTGAAGTGTCTTTTAGCGCCTCAAGAGCAATAGCCATGGCCGATTCATCCGGGGCCTCCTGAAGTTTATCCATATTATCAGCCATTACTCTTACACCCTCTACCATGCGGGCGCGTTTGTCGTAAGTAAGTCCTGCGCTCATGTAGCTTGAGTAATCGAGTGCAGCTTTAGGATCAAGTGTGCCGAGTTTATTTGAGTTTTCGCCGTTAAGTTTGTTTATTGTCCTGGCTGTGTCTTTTGAAAGATAGCCGCGCCCCTTATCAACATCATCAAGGTGTTTTTCTATCTGTGAGAATAATGCGGCTGGAGAGATAGAAAGTTCTACTGCATCGCTTTTTTCAAGACTCTGAACATAAGTAGCCGGGAGGGCGGTCTGAAGACGCCGTGCCGCTTCAATTGGACCATAGCGGCGAACAAGTGTTGATGCACTTCCCTGTATGATCGGGCCTATACTCACAGCTTTTGACTCCATCCGTTGAATCAGTTTCAGGCAGAAGCCTCACTGCTTGCTGCCATTTAAAAGACCCTTTCCTTCGGGTGCTAAAATCGGCATAATATTAAAGAAGCTTTAGCAAAAAAATACACTTTGATATCAGCTGGTTAGCATAAAAAACCGGAAGACCTGGAGTTCTTCCGGTTTGAGGAGCACCGATGCGGCTTTTTAATACCGCTAAGGGCGAGATAATTTAACTTCCGTTCTGGTCAATCCATCCTCCCAGCACCCGGCGCGAGATGGCAATTGGAGCGTGGGTACAGTTATAAAGGTGTACTCTTGCTTTTACCAGCCGCATATACTGTACCGGATTCAGAACATCATGCAGGTCGCTGAGTAATCCGGCTTGAAGCACGGTTATTTCTTCTTTTGGTCCGACTGTCGCCTGAAAATCAACTCTGATTAATTGTTCATCAAAATCTCCCTCCGGAAGATACATGTCTTTATACAGATTCTTTCTGGCCTCGCTCAGTTCTTCAGAATACGGTTCAATACTGTCCAGATAGCTGCTTAAAAGATCTGCTACCGTGGTTTTCTGTTCATCACTTAAATTAATGCGCCGGATGGTGTTACGAAATCTTTTGCATGCTTTAACAGCGCCCCGCTTGGAATCTGGCGGACTAAAGCGGGAAGCATCTGCTGCGGCTGTGCCCGCAGTTAAAAACAGGGCAGTTACAATAACAACGGTGTTTCTAATTAATTTCATCTGCTTAACCTCCAAAAATTAAGAAAAGCTACTGTGCTTCTGTAGCTGTTTACATATGAGTGACGCTTCACACGAGGCTGTGGTTTACCGCGGGGGAGGGGTAAGTATAATTTTTTATTATCACTGCAATTTCAGATAATTACTGCCGAACAAGGACCGAAACACAGACATCAAAGCAAAGCAGATCCTGCATTTCCCGGCATTATTTTATGGTGTTTAAACTCTTGCTGGGCTGAACTGTTCGAAACGGTTTTTACAGCTGGTAATAAAGAAGGCAGTTTTTGTATACGGTTTCTTTGCTGCTAACGAGGTTAAAACACCGTCAATATCAAAATACCCGAAATCTTTTTGTAGCAGATACAGCAATGTTTTTATCTTAAATATGGTTGTCCGACTATAATTACTATTAATAAAAGCAGTTTTCTCCAGTAGGGCCATTGAAACAATGTTTTGCGATCTCGCTATACGTGGATAAGTGCAGCGCCATACATTTGAGAAGCACATATTTAATTTGGAATTTAACGTCTAATCGTTATATATTTTCCCAGCAGGTGTGGCGTTTGATTGGCTTTAACTTTGCCTGATGTTCTGTTTCTGTGTGTATAAATTGCGTTGGAGAACTATGAAATCTTCTATTTATCTGTCCTTTGCTTGTGCTTGTCTTTTTGGAAGTTTTTTGTTGCCGGTTTCAGTACTGGCATCTGAAATAACAGTTCGTGACTGTCAGGGGCTGCCGCGTACTGTATATGATCTTGGCGATAAACATAAGGCAGACATTAAAGTGGACTTCAGCGGCGAGGTTATTAGCGGGGTTCGCAGCAAGGTATATTTGATTAACTCGTCGGGAGAAAAGCGCGAAGCATCAGTTAAAAAGGGCCAAGTTGTTTTTAAAGACGTGGCTGCTGGAAGCTGGCGGGTTTGTGCTGAAGACAGGAGCCTTATGCTGGCTGATATAAGGGTTTTAGAAACCGGAGGATTAAATAGTGTAATTGCCAGTCTTACCGGGGCAGGACTGATAGGTGGCGGGGCAATCATTGCAGGTTCATCTGGCGGAGATAGCTCGACGCCGGTAGTTGTTTCAGCAGGGGCATCTGCTTCAACAGCAGTAGAACCTGAGGTAGTTGCCGCTGCGCCAGAAGTTGTTATAGAGAACAGCTCAGCATCTGATTCTTCTCAGTTTCAGAACTCTGACGTGGTTGTATCTAGTCGGCCAAAGCGCAAGAAAAATGGGCCCTGTCTTAAACCAGCCAGTCAGGGTGGTTGCCGTACAGATGAAGAGCCCACACCGATATCTGTTTTTAATTAAAAATCAGGTTGTTTTTCGCGCTTGTTGTTGCTTAAGCGCATTGTATACGGATAAGACTTTTTTTACGTACTGCTGAGTCTCGCGGTAAGGGGGAATGCCGTCGAATTTTCTTACAGCACCCGGACCGGCATTATATGCAGCCAGTGCCAGATTTAAGTCCCCTTTGAACATATCAAGCATAAGGCGAAGATATTCGCTTCCGCCACTAATGTTTTCTTCGGGATTAAAAATATCATTTACTCCAAGCTCGCGGGCAGTTGACGGCATAAGCTGCATAAGACCGGAAGCTCCAACTCGGGAGATGGCCTTATCGTTAAAGCCGGATTCAATGATGATGACTGCTCTTATTAAATCGGGATCAAGGCGACTGTAGTAAGCTGCTTTAAGGACAGCCTGATTGTATTTGCTGAAGTTTTCGGTATTAAAAGATGCCAGTTCAAGGAGCTTTGTGTCGGGCTCGAGCGTTTCCGCGACTGTAGCTGGTTCCCCCTTCTGCATTACCCGTAGTTTATATCTGAAAGAAGCAATCCCCAGTGCTATACGGTCACTTAAAGAAAGTCCACTGAAACGTGGTGCAGCCATTACTAACACCACCATAGTTAGAAGACTTACCACCAGGGGTGCTATCAGGAGATATCCAATTCTGAGATGTCTTGCCCGAGCATATCTTCCCGGGCGTCTCAGGCCGTTATAATAACTGCGTCGCATCATAGCTTTACAGGCGGTGACTGTTTAATACCCAAATATCTGGGGGCTCAGCTGAAAACTTCAAACGTTATTTGAATTTATCGGCTGTAAATAGATCGCTCTTTAATTAGGCGTGCTGATAAGCTCTTATGTAAATCTTTGTTAAATTAATATGTTAAGCTCAAACCACCTGAACTGGTTCAACTTTCCCTATTGTCTGTTTTTACCATTAGCTCCTACAATCCACCCAGGCAGTGTTTTCTCGCAGGATTTTAGTGTCATGGATATTTACAGGTTCTTTCACCCGCATCACAACCCAAGGCTTCACAGTACACCTCTCAGGCAGCAGGAGCTTAGTGAGCTGGAACAGGCTGCTGCAGAGCTTAGAAAAGCGCTTAATCGTGCTATGCGAAGAGTGGAGCGTGCTCCAGTAGCCCCAATTATGCCTGAGCACTTTCGCGACATTTTAAAGGCCATGCGCTTTGTAGAGGCATCACTTCAAACACTGTGTGATGCTCATCCGGGGGATGGAGACAGCGAATTACGGGATCTTATTAATGAGCGTTCAGGTTTTTCTGGTTGGGAAACCTGGACCTCACTCTTAAGAGAGCAGCTTGCGACAAACAATAACAATAATGGTTCTGGGAATTCTGAGAACAGGGACAGCAATCCTCTACTGAAAATAGCGGTATAATATTTCAACCCTTAGCTGTACTTTGATTCAAATAAACATTCAAAGCAGCCGAATTATAACTGGACAGTGTTAGTATGGTATTAGTTAGGAAGCATAAAGCGGGATTCAAGCGTTTTTAAGTGGTAACTAACTGTCAGATAACAGGATAAACACATGGCCGGACGCAAAACAAAAAATAAATCGAGTACAAAAAAGAAAAAAGGCTCCAGCCTGAAGAAGAAAAGTAATAAACAGCCTGCTAAAGATGAAATAGCCATCCCTGCACCTCAACAAATGTCTCGAGGGCTTCGTCGCAAGCATCTTGATGAACGGCTTAAAGCGCTTCATAGACGGGCAATGCTGATAGAAAAGGAGCTGCGGGCCTTAGAAGATAACCGCTTTTATAGAGTCTGTATATTTGGAAGCGCCCGCATTAAAGAGGACAGCAAGATATATAATGATGTTTTTGAACTCGCCCGTTATCTGGCCTGGCAGGGGATTGATATTCTTACAGGCGGAGGGCCAGGACTTATGGAAGCAGCTAATAAAGGCGCCAGACTGGGCCGTGAAGAGAAAAATACCCGCACTCTTTCCTTTGGTCTTTCAATTGAGCTGGAATGGGAGCCTGAGCCCAACAAACACCTTGATATCAAACGCCATCACTTGAAGTTTTCATCAAGGCTGGATGACTTTATGCGGCTTTCAAGTGCAATTGTTGCTACCCCCGGGGGAATCGGGACTCTGCTTGAACTTTACTTCAGCTGGCAACTGATTCAGGTGCGTCATATGGAGCCGCGACCAATAGTACTTATGGATCAGTCCTACTGGCAGGGGATTATAGACTGGATGAATGAGGTGCCACTAAAGCGTGGTTTGATAAGTCCCAGTGATTTTGATTGCATCTCTATTGTGGATACTCCTGAAGAGGTAATGGATGTGATCACAGAGCATCATAAGGAGTGGATGGAAAGCAGGAAGGCAGCAAAGTAGTTATTGTCCCATTGCTTGACGCCTCTGCGCAGCGCGCTCAACAGCTTCAAGAAATTTGCGTCGAATCTGCTCGCGGCGAGCCTCAACATCGGCTGGAAGCCGTGGAGTGCTAATGCTGCCAGTTGGTGTCCTGCCGTAGCGGTTATAAACTGGCGGGCTGTTTTTACCTGTACCGTTAGCAGCTTCAAGCAATTTAAGCAGACCCTTTCCGGAGTCAGCAGCTTTTGCTGTTTCTTTTTCTGGCGCAGGCAAGCGGTTTTTAGCCGGGGGAAATGTATGCCGGATCCTGCCCGGATCATTTTGACCTTTGAAAGCAGCTAAAATCGAATTTTTGATCTCTGCAGGATAACTATCCAGTACCGTAGCAGGCCGCTTTATGAATGGCTGTTGAGCCCCAGTGGACACTTTAGGCTTTGAAACTGTAACTGCAGGGACTTTCACCGGAACGGGTTTATTAACCGCTGACTTAGATTGATTCACCTGCTGTTTAACAGGATTTTTAACTGCCGGAGGGGTTTTAAAATTTTTAGCAATGCTTTTGGGGAACTCTGATTTTTCAGGTTTTGGCCGATTCTGACCAGTAATTGTGGCCTCGGATTTTTTGTTTAAAAGCGCTATAGAGCTTTTATCGCCGCTCCGGTTTGCCACTAAAGCTGCTACTATTAATACAGCCACAACAACTAGTGCGTAAAAAGCAGGTCTTATGCTGCTGGGCTTGTAAAAAATACTTCTGATAGAAGAGGAGTCGGGAACATGTAATTGTCTCTTCTGCTCAAAATGTTCGTTGGGGGACTTAATTAATCTTCCTGAAGCTGGCGGTGGCTGTTCAGTTAAAGAAGCAGAGGAAGTATCCTGATCGCCTGCTGAATCCATATCAAGAGACTGGGAGAGTATTTCCTTAACTTTTTTCTCATCAGCTAAAATTTCGCGCATTTTATGAACCAGATCTTCACTGCCTGCTTCAGACTGACCGAAACCTATCGTTTTTTGAAGCGTTTCACCGACCTGAATTCTGGCAATATATTCATTGTCAATCCAACATTCAGGGCGTACAGAGAGCGACGGCACAACAACAATGGTCTTATGACTCCTTGCATGGTTTACGACCAGTTCGGCAAACCTCTCCCGCCATTTTGAGCTTAGCGGTTCAAAAGGATTATTAAGGACAATTACTTTATTTGGTTGATAAAGCGCATTAAGGATTCTTGCCCGACGCTGCTGGCACGAAGTTAAGCTTGAAAGAGGCTTATTAGAAACTTCTATAAGCCCGTACGATATAAGCAGACTTTCAATGTTCCCCGCAGGCACACCACCAGAAGCCATATAGTCCTCAAGAGTAGTATTATCGCCATGAAAACTCTCGCCAAATCCAACCAGCACGTGATCTGCCGGAGAGTATTGCTTTCCATCAAGAGTAATTGAGAAACGTTCAGCTGCGGTTACACCAGAAAGGGCACGCTGATAGGGTGCCAGCGCACTTGCTGAAACTGCACGTAAAACAGTTACCTGTCCGGCAAAGCAGTTTATGCAGTTTAAAAGCTGGCCAGAAGCAGAAAGCTCTTTAATTTGCAGTTTTTCAAAAGACATAAAAACGGTCTTTTCCTAAATATATATTAAGCAGGATCGGCATTTAGCGCGAGAAGCTTAAACCAGCCGGAAAAACCCGTCCCAGGCTACGACTGCTTATGTTTTGACATCCACAGCAGCATAAGTTTGGCCCATTTTTCATAAGAGCCGTGTTTTAATTGGCGTTTTTTGCCAATTATTTGATCAAGGATGCGATTTTCAATTCCTCCCTGGGCTACCTGCATAAGCTGAGCTTTAAGCGGATTTACCATTTCGGCAGTTTCGCACTCAAAGAATTCTTCCACGACTCGCTGATCTTCCACTCCGGAGCGGCCATAATGCTCAATAAAATACTTTATCTTTTCTATGTTTGCTGCACCGGCCATAAGTATATCAGG
>RFHI01000163.1 GCA_003696425.1 Candidatus Dadabacteria bacterium
CCAAGGTTTTCGTTAATCTCACTAACCACCCGTTTCATTGTAGTAAAATCAGGCCGCCGCAAAACTATCCTGATGCGCTGCGACTGAAAGAGATCAAACGGAATGGCCCGCTCAACAGTTGCACCTTCAGCTATACGGGCCACAGTCGGGTGGTTTTTCTGGGCAGTATCTCCACCGGCGCCAACTGAAAAACCGCCAACACTTACAGGACCCTGCGCTACAGCATAGATATTATCGTCAGCTCCTTTTAGTGGAGTAAAAAGCAGCGTTCCGCCCTGAAGACTTTTAGCGTCACCAACTGAAGAGAGAGTTACGTCAATCTTTGAGCCCGGCCTTGCAAATGGCGGCAGCGTTGCCGTTACAATTACGGCAGCAACGTTTTTAACTTTAACATCTTCAGGATCAACTCTAATGCCCATTCTCTCAAAGGCGTTTGAGAGACTTTTAGTCATGAACTCTACACCTGCGCCATCTCCGGTTCCGTTGAGACCGACTACTACACCAAAACCAAAGAGCTGATTTCCTCTAACTCCTTCAATATCAGCGATATCTTTCAGGCGGGCAGCATCTGCATTATTCGGCAGCAACAGGTATACAGCCATTAACACTACCAGCGCACCCCTTGATATACTCAGGCCAAAGAATTTTATAATCATCCGAAACATACCAGCTTCCATCCTTTCCTAATCCTCACGATTAAAACGGCCAGAAAATTCTAATCATTCTGGACAGCCAGCCGCCGTGCTGGGCCTCAGCTGCCGTTCCGCGGCCAGAGTAATCAATTCGCATCTGTGCTATTCGCGATGAATCAACTTCGTTATCTGAATTAATATCACGCGGCCTTACAATACCGCTTATAACCATATACTGCTCCTCGTTATTTACAGTAATAATTTTCTGACCTTCGATTCTAAGCAATCCCGACGGCAACACTTCAACCACCATTGCTGAAATCCGTGCAGTAAGAGAGCTGTCGCGGCTGATTTTGCCTTCCCCTTTAAAATCGTTCTGGGTATCAGCATTAATCAGTGAAGAAGGAGTAACCTGGGGATTCCTGGAGACTACGTCACCGGGATTGCTGGTAGTACCGGTTAAAAATCCAAGCAGATTTTTAACTCCGGCAAGCAGGCTGCTCTTTTCTTTAACTTCTGTTTTTACGTTATTTTTACCCTGAGAGCTCTCAGAAACTACTATAGTAATCAGATCCATCGGCTGCCAGGCGCGGTGATCTCTAAAGAGATTATTATTGCCGCTACTGCCGCGCCAGAGCGAAGCAGTAACTCCCGGGTCTCCCAGCGGCAACGGCCCCTGGTAAGGGCGAATGTTCTCCTGCGGGGCCATCTCCATGGTAAAGTCCTGCGGTGCCTCTGCTGCAGTATTTTCTTTATGCTCTGGCATATTGGTAACCAGGTACTGGCGCTCTTCCGGTGGGAGTTCTTTAACAAAGCGTACTTCAGGATAGTTTCCTGAAGGCCCCTGGTATGTACCGAAACTCGCTCTTGCGATCTGTTGACCTGCCGCTCCTGCTACCGGCTGATAACGTGCTTTAATTTTACGCGAATACTCAAGCGCCGGAATGATCGGATGAGTAACAGGCTTTTGGGCCGGCGCACAGGAGATCAGTGCAAGCAGCAGCCCCGCAGCAGAACACATTAACAACCGTTTTATCTCTTTCATGGTCTAACCTCCACAAGACCGGCCTCAAGAACAGTGCCTCGCACTACTTTCCTGGAGCTGTTGTTTCTAACCCTGATCTCCTGCCCGACAATGCCGTCTTCAATAGCAGTTCCGGTGGCAGTAGCCTGAAAAAACCTGCTCTTATAAGTCAGTGTTACCGGCGCTCCGGTTTCAATTACCGGAGGGATTGACAGCTTGTTTTTTCTGAATACCTCGCCGTAAGAAATTTCCTTGCTGGTCTCAAGACCAATAATACTTTCCGGATCGCGGGCAGCATCTCTCGGGATTAAATTAACATTCATGCGGGCCATCATTACATCATCCTTTGATATCACTGCACCGCGGTTAATCGGTCTGTTAGCAACAGGAACTTTTTGCCACTGATCTACACTGGCACGAACCTTAAAACGAACCGGCTTTTCGCCTTCTACGGCAGCTTTGATAATAAAGCCCAGCTCCCCGCGTCTTCCGGTGTTAAAGGGAGTAGCTTCAAGAGTAGCAGCCCCTGGAGCTATCATAGCGTTCTCGCGGTAGTGTACCTGTTTAAGCTCAACGTCACGTCCCGAGTTAGCTATGTAATTTTCTATCGCTGCCTGGACCTCTTCAAGCGTTACAGCACGAGCAGCCCTTTTTACCGTAATGATCCTGGGGAATGCATAACCAATTTTATTCAAGTTTACTCCCTCTTCGCGCATACGCTCCAGTATTCTAGAGGCACTTATGGTAGTTTCCTTTCCCGGCAATGGACTTGGAGCAATTTGAATTTTTTGCAGAGCAATTATCTCATCATCGTCTTTTACAAAGCGTGATGTAATTGAAGCTATATCGTTTAAGAAAATACTCTGGCGTGTAACTGTTGCTTCGGTCCTTCCGACAACTTTAATGGTTCTCTTGCCTGCTGCCTCGTCAGCTGAAGCCAGCGACGCTGTAAACATAACTAGCACTATAAAGAACAGCCTTCGCATACTATCTCCTTAAGTTAATTGCCTGGTTAAGCATCTCATCAGCTGCGTTAATCCCACGCGAAGAGGCTTCATAAGCCCTCTGGGCTGTAATCATATTTACAACCTCCTCAACCACACTTACGTTACTGGTCTCTAAAAAACCCTGGGAGAGCCGGCCGACTCCATTTTCACCAAAAATTCCGGTGGTAGGAGTGCCGGATGACTCGGTCTCCTCATAAAGATTTCTACCAACTGCTCTAAGTCCGGCATTATTGGCAAAACGCACTGCAGTAAGCTGCCCCACCTGGCTGGCAGTTGTGCTTCCGGGCTGCCTGACACTTACGGTACCATCCTGACCAACAGTAATGGACAGAGCATCTGTAGGAATGGTGATTCCCGGGTCAACCACGTATCCGTCCGGTGTTACAATCTGACCAGTATCATCAAGCTGAAATGAGCCTGCCCGTGTATAAGCTGTACTTCCATCAGGAAGTTGCACCTGGAAGAAACCATCTCCTTCAATAGCTAAATCAAGCTGATTGCCTGTTGAAGTAAGATCGCCCTGCAGGAAAACCTTTTTAACAGCAGAAGGCTTAACACCCAGTCCGATCTGAATACCGCTTGGGCTGGAAGTATTAGCAGATGTTTTAGCTCCCGGCTCAATCAGGTACTGGTAGACCAGATCCTGAAAATCGGCCCGGCTTTTTTTGTAGCTTGTGGTATTAACATTTGCCAGATTATTAGCAATAACGTCTATATTTGTCTCCTGGGCATTCATGCCCGTTGCAGACGTATATAGTGCTCGTATCATCTTCTTATCTCCTTATTAGATACTATCCCCTACCCGGTATCCGCTGAATACCGCTCTGATTCATCTCATCAATCGCTTTGGCCGTTTTTGTATATGCTTCAAATCCCCTGTTAGCAGCTATCAGCTGCACCACAGCGGAAATCACCGACACGTTCGACATTTCAACCGTAAACGGCTCAAGCTCTGGTTGTACCTGCTCTGGTGCTCCCTCAGCACCATCTTTGATCTTAAAACGCGTAGCTCCTGCCGGCTCAAGAACACTGGGATCCTCAAATTTTACGACCTGAAGTTTTCCGACCGTTTGACCACCTGCTGTAACTGTACCATCGGGGCCTATGCGTGCATCAGGACCATTGATGATAATTTCACCTGCCAACGGCATGCCATCACTTGTAACCAGTAAACCCTCATTACCCACCGTAAAATTACCTGCACGTGTATACTGTGGTCCATCAGGTGTGTTAACTACAAAAAATTCATTTTCGTTTCTAAGGGCTACATCAAGTGGATTGCCTGTCTGTTTTAGCGGGCCCTGGGAAAAATCCGTCACTGTCTCCACAGATACCATTGTTGGCACGCGTTCATGATCCCCTTTTGCAAAAGGATCACCAGCTGCTATTTTACTGGCCAAGGTGTCCTCAAACGGCTCTTTTTCTGAAACCAGAATCTGCCGCTTATAACCGACTGTATTGGTATTAGCCAGATTATGGTTAATAACCTCAAGCTCCCGGAACTTTACCATTCCGGCTGATGCTGCTGCGTATGTTCCTCTATCCATATGCTCTCCCGCTTAAAAATTTACAGAGTTCTATAGCCTCTGCGAATTCCGGCCGACTCTGCCGGCGTCCCCTGCGACTGCTGTGTTGCTGCTTTCTCCCTGGCAATCATTTGCGAAAGCAGTTTTAAATCATCCATCGGTAAACTGGTTCTTGCCGCAACACTTTCAAGCGCATGCCCGGCGGCAAGCATCTCCTCTGCAGCAGCATAGACGTCCTCAATACCCCCGCTGCCAGTACTGCCAAATTCAGGTTGAATTTCTTTCTCTATAGATTTTGAAAGAGCACTGCGCTGCTGAGCTTCACTCCCCCTGCTGGCAGCATTTGGCACTGGCTCACCATAAACATTAAGATTGCTTTGCCTGGCCGGTGCATAGGACTCGCGGTAATTCTCAAAGCTGCTGGGCTCAGGAGTAGTCATAGAGTAAGTGCCCATAAGATCTTTCTCTGCCTGCGCTGCCTGCTGGGAGATCGCTGTGCTCTTCTTTTCAAAATGGCTCAGTGATTTTTCTATCTCCGCTGTCAGCTTTAATAACTCTTTCCTGCGCTCTTCTGATGAGTCGATTCCCTTTTCAAGACGCTGCTCAACGGTCTCTACATCGAACAGCAGTTTTTCCAGCTGAGTTTGGCGCTTCTGCAGCTCACTATTAAGTGAACGGCTGGCGGCCTCTGCTTCCTTTAAGAGTCCGCGTAAACTCGCTTCCAGCTCAAGCAGCTGCCTGGAAGTGGTCTGAAAGGCTGAACCCTTTGCCAGACGGTAACAGAGAAAGATCAGGGAGAACCCCAGCAGCAAGTCGGTTACCACACCACCGATCTGTATATATTCCATATTGACCTCATATGCTTGCCGGTGCCTGTCAACCTGCTGACAGTTAAACGCTGTGAAATGTCAGCCTTTTGTCGCCGAAAGCTTCCACTCGCCGTTTAAGTAGTTGATCTGGCACCATTTATTAAAATTACAAATTCTTCTCCAAAGGATTATTGCAATTGCCTTGCCGAACTCCGCTCTTTCGGGTTTTATCTGCAGATGGGCGCCTGGATTGCAAGTTTACAGAGATAATAGTTAGTAAGAATATGGTTGGCCCCGGTATATTAGGTGTATAACGTCTACGTCAACGTAACCGTAAACGTAATACCGTTCACGTAGACGGCAACGATTATTATTTTATTATTTGTCGACTCTTTCGGAGAGATTACGACGTAAGCATTAATAGTAACTAGGTATGTAAACTTTATTTAGGGATACCATATAGACTGCCATTATGAATACTAAGCTTCTGTTAACACCCGGTCCGACGACAATTCCTGAACGCATTACAGAGGCAATGCAGGTATCGGGGCTTCATCACCGTTCACAGGAATTTAAGAAGCTATTTCTTGAAGTAACATCGGGGCTAAAAGAGCTGCTGGGCTGTGCACATAACCCTGTACTTATAACCGGCAGCGGCACTGCCGCCATGGAAGCCAGTCTTGCCGGAGTGGTTCCGGTTGGCGCAAAGGTTTTGGTGCTAAGGGCAGGAAAGTTTGGGGAGCGCTGGTCTGAGATGGCTGCCCGGCTCGGTTTTAAACTGGTAGAGCTTGAGGCTGAATACGGCTCAACTTTCAGTCCGGCTGAAATTGAGAAAAGGCTCTTGAACAATCCCGACATTAAAGCAGTCTGTTTTCAGTACTGCGAAACTTCAACCGGAGCGATTCATAACGCGGCCGAGATAATCTCACTCACAAATAAAATTACTCCTGATGCTCTTACGCTGCTTGACGCGATTACAGCTATTGGGACTCTGGAAGTTAACATATCAGAACTCGGCGCAGACGCGCTTATTGGCGGCTCACAAAAAGCGCTGATGCTGCCGCCCGGTTTGTCCTTTGTGGCCTTAAGCGATCGTGCCGTTCAGATGCTTGAGCAGGTCGAATCACCTGCCTATTATTTAAATTTACGTAGAGAGTTTAAGTCGCAACTTGACGGCTCTACTGCCTGGACACCGGCGATTAGTATTATAGCCGGCCTTAAGGAAGCGCTTGCAATGATCCGGGAAGAAACCCCTGAACGGGTTTTTATGAGACACGCTCAGCTGGCTGAAGCTACCCGCAGCGGCTTAAAAGAGCTTGGCTTTAAGCTCTTGGCTGAGGAGTGCCCGGCTCCGGGTGTTACGGCCGCCTTCCCGCCTGCAGGTATAAACGCAGACGAGCTTAGAATGAAACTTCTTAAAGAAGATCACATTCAGATTGCCGGCGGCCAGGGCAAGCTTAAAGGGAAGATTATACGGGTGGGGCATATGGGATATGTTTTCCCCGGTGATATCTGTAGGCTTTTTGAAGCATTTGAAAGTGTTATAAGCAACCGCTAAGAGAAGTAGTGGCCTGGTATGCTAATTAAAACAAAATCTGGGTTGACCTCGCAGATCATGACAAACATAAATTATTTGCGCTGATAGAAATAAAAAACCCTGGGAAAGCTAACACAGCGGTAAATAATAAGCTGCCAGCGGAGACAACAAGTTTTTCATCATTGATACATAGAAAGGCTGCAAATTATCCACCCACGCTTTGATATGCCATTTCAATAAACGGCTTGGCTGATTCAAAATCTTCATCATCACTTATACTTATATCGTATAGGGCGTTTACTCGTTAAACAGTGGTCAGGTGCACATCGTTTTCGCTAATAAGGGGATGAGTACGCCCGGCGCAAGCCGGGTGTAAAAGCAATATACGCTGGCCCGCAGTCAATGTGCAGCCAGCAAGCTGGCTGCATTTC
>RFHI01000164.1 GCA_003696425.1 Candidatus Dadabacteria bacterium
CATCAAAACTCCTGTCTTTCGTATAAAATGCAACTCGTCTCCTATAAATAGGTGGTTCTATACCCATAGGTTTGCAAATAAACTCGCAGCAATCTGCTAATATAAAAAACGGAGCAACCGGCAACCTGATAATACGTAGCTTCCTACCTAACCCTGCCGCAATAAATCTGGCGAAATCCTCTAATGCAATCGACTCTTCATTACCAACAATAAAAGCCTCACCTAACGCACTGTCTTTAATGCCTGCCAGGAGGAAGGCGTCAGTCAAATCATCAACATGTATAAGGTGATATAAACACTTACCTCCCCCAAGAATTAAAAAAAACGGTTGGGATGCCATTTTAAAGATCTTGAATAGTCGTGTTTCAGCCGGGCCAAAAATAGCTGTCGGTCTAATAACTGTATAAGGCAGCTTATTTGCCTTTGCATAATCATGCAGCCATAATTCAGCTTTTAATTTTGTCCTCTGGTACTCATCCCCCGGAGCATAGGGAGAAACTTCTGAACCAGGCGGATTTTTAATGTGGCCATGCACCCCCATAGTGGATGTATGGATCAGGCGTTTAAAGCGAGGCTCACTGGTGGCAAGCTCTGCAATATGTTTAGTACTATCAACATGAACTAATTCATACTGTTGGTCACTAATTTTTGCTTCTCTAAAGGCAGCTGCTACATGAAACACATACTCAACACCATTCATCGCTTCTTTTAAGACCTCGCGATCATAAACTTGCCCTATATACCATTTGACAGGTAATGATTTAAGCTTGGATCTATCTGATGACGGGCGGGCCAGCGCCCTGACATTCGCTCCTAACGCAACTAATTTCTTAACTAAATATGAGCCGGTATATCCAGTAGCTCCCGTTACTAAAATCTGCCGGTCTTTATAATCTTCTACGCTTATATTGCTGTTCATAAATTTCAAGTGAGCATTGTTGTTTTGTAAAAAATAAATTCAGTCTTGACCAACCATAACCTCGGAGACAAAAAAATCTAAAGAGCCACGTCTAACTGCACGGTCTGATGGCCACTTTTACAACCGTATTCAAACACACAATCTTAACGAATACAAATTGTTAAAGCATATCAATATATCCCGTCAACAGCACCGGATTTAACCCATTACTGTTATAAAGCCGCATCGAGTTGAAATAGCCCTTACGGGGCTGTATAATTTTGCCGCTAACTTATTTAGTACATTACATGGCTATAACTACTAAAACTGTTTCAAATAATGGCAATGCGCAGCCGCGTGTTATTTATATATTGCCACAACCATTTTTTGCATTACGTGGCAGTTCTTTCAGAGCAAAGGCCACCGTTGAAACATTAGCTAAACTGGGGTTTGGCGTTGACTTAGTGTGCCTCAATATGGGCAATGACCTCTCAATCCCGGGGGTCACTATACACAGGGTGAACAAACTAAAAGTCATTAAGCAAATTCCGATCGGACCATCCCTGCGAAAAATTGTGCTGGATATATTTTTGTACCGTAAAGCAAAGAAATTAATTGAGAGCAATGTTTACTGTGTAATCCATGGAGTAGAAGAAGGTGGGCTAATAGCCCATTATCTATCGGGTCAGTATAACATTCCTTTTATTTTTGATATGCACTCATGTATGTCCGAACAAATCGCCGATACTCATTTCGGCCGTTGGCCTTTTGTCTATAAAGTACTGCACCACTTCGAAAAAAAGGCTATTCGCAAGGCAGCAGGAGTCATTACAGTGGGTAAAGATCATGCTGCCTGGGTCACAAAAATTTGTGCGGATGTTAAAGTTCATGCACTTCACGATCTCCCGCCACCCATACGCTATGACGAACATCGCCTGGCTGACCTGAAAGATTCCCTTGGCCTTAACGGTTTTAAAATTGGGGTTTATACAGGAAATTTTGCGTCCTATCAAGGGATTGATCTGCTCTTAGAATCCTGGAAGGTGCTCGTTAGGCAAAATGATAAAGTAAAGCTTATTTTAGTGGGTGGTACGCCTGAACAAATTGAATCATACACAAAAAAAACATTGCACCTCGGCATTGCTGATCATGTGATATTCGCCGGAAATAAATCACCAGAGGAATTAGGCGATTATTTGATGTGTGCAGATACGTTAATTTCCCCAAGAATTACTGGCGCGAACACTCCACTAAAAATTTATACATACATGGCTTGTGGCAAGCCTATCGTCGCTACAAATATTAGGTCTCATACCCAGGTACTTTCAGATAATGAAGCCTATCTCTCCCATCCAGAGGTTCATGCTTTCGCAGAGGCTTTAGCTCAATCTTTTAGCCAAACTCCTGGCAACTTGCAGATTGCCAGCAACCGAAGTCGAGCAGCTAAAAGACTTGCGGATGAGTACTTTAACAGGCAACGGTTTGAAAGTATATTAAAAAAAGCATATGAGTTTACTGATCCGACGTATAACCAAAAAGAAGTTTCAGGAGAGAAAAACCACAGCGAAGCCCGAGCGCTTGCCAGCCACTGTGCCAGACATATATAAATAGCAGCTGTGGTAACGATTGCTAATCGCCGCGCCTGCCTACTTGCTCCATCCACCAGCATGCCAGCTACATAATTGGCGCAATTAATGCTCTGCCAAGTTTTATCAGGCAACCGGCGGTAAATAGGTTAACAACAGCTTGATTAGAGCTGGTTTTTATTAGCGCTACGCTCAGCCAGGGCGGTGCGTGTTCTGACAATTGCAATTTTCACTGGCAAATGATAGTTCAAGGGGCACACATGGCAAATCAAACGCAAACCATAAAAATTGCCGCCATTCAGGCCTGCCCAGTATATATGGATCTTGAAGCCTCAGTTGATAAGGCCTGCACCCTGATAGCAGAAGTCGGCTTAGCCGGCGCCAAGCTGGCGGTTTTCCCGGAAGCATTTATACCGGGCTATCCTGCCTGGGTCTGGTTTGTGCCGCCGGGGCAAACCCATCCGCTACGTGAAATATATTCAGAACTTCAGAGAAATTCTCTCTCTCTTCCTGACAGCGCCACGGAAAAGCTGTGCCTAACGGCTAAAAAAGCTGGTGTAACTGTTGCGATTGGTATTAACGAAAAAAACTCTGAAACAAGTTCCACCACCCTTTATAACACACTACTTTACATAGGTTCTGACGGTAATGTTCTAGGAAAACACCGCAAACTTATTCCGACAGCTGGAGAGCGGCTTGTCTGGGGACAGGGAGATGGAAGCGACCTGGCAGTTTATGATACCCCCTGCGGCAAAATTGGCGGCCTTATCTGCTGGGAGAACTATATGCCGCTTGCGCGCTATGCCATGTACGCCTGGGGTACGCAAATTTATGTTGCGCCCACATGGGATCGCGGCGAGCCGTGGACTTCATCAATGCGGCATATTGCTAAAGAAGGCCGCTGCTTCGTAGTCGGCTGCTGTCAGGCAGTACATATTAATGACATTCCGGATAGACTTGCTGTTAAGGAAAAGTATCTTTCAGGTGTGGAAGGCTGGCTTAATCCGGGAGGAAGCCTGATAGTTGATCCTGACGGGAAAATTGTCGCTGGCCCGGCAAATGAAGAAGAAACAATTCTCTATGCTGAAATTGAGCCCGACCAGCTTATAGGGCCCAAATGGCAGCTTGATTCAGTAGGACACTATGCCAGACCCGATATCTTTAAACTTACGGTAAACCTTACTCCAAAGCCTCTTATTGAGGAAGCCCGTGAAACTTCACCACAGCTAGAGCTGCCGTAAAGAGTTCAGTCCCAAAATAAAGTCTGTATATGGAACTACCCGGAAAGGATCATAGAATCAATTCGTGGACGCGGTCGTCCGCGTGGAACGTTTTACGTTGACGGTTACGCTGACGTATACGTATTACGCCCAATGAGTCAGTCTCTGGTAAGATATTAATATTAGCTCTGTAAACTTATACTTGGGATATACCGCATCAACCTGCCCCGATTTAATACAATGGTCTTAAAATACGACCCAAGCGCTGCTCTGCTTTTACTCAAGGTCTCGTGTTTTTTCTATTATTTTCAAGAGGATACGCCTTTACGCTAACTGACTATAGCTGGCATTATACTTGCAAAATATTAGCCTGAAAGATTTTAAGACCTAAAATCAGTCAAGCCTAGGGGGGTAGCAATGGTACAAGGCAGGTTAATAAAGAGCTTTTTGGTTATAGTGGCAGCTGTCGTTTTATGCTCCAGCAGTGCCCTGGCCCAAAGAGGAGGGGCAGCCACACAAAATACCGGTAGCCGCGGGGGTTCACAACAGCAGGACTCCACCAGTGAGAGCGTTCGTGACGAAAGCCCTAATCATCTGGTAGCAGTTGTACTCGGACAGCACAACCTTATCTGGAAAGGTAACCGCAGCGCGCTTGAGAGTATGGTTAAAGCAACCTGCGGAGTTTTAAGAACGGATTGCCTGCATTCCGACACAAGAGCCTGCAGAAAAATGCAGCCGGTCTTTGACCTCTGCGGGGGACCGGATCTCTTTAATCTAATCGGCAGCTTTACCGAAGCCGCAGTTGAAAAACTGATGAATAATTTTGCTTATTATGCCTTTGAGCACTGCAGCCTCGATCTTTATCAGCGCAGCTTAAGTTATGCTGCTGTTGCCACAAAACCACTTAAGCCCGCATCAGAACCACTGGACATTAAAGAAGCCAGCTTAAATTACACTGCGGAGATACCGGGGGACACAGAGTCTGCATTTCATTCTGTAAGCCTTCTTCCCAAACCTGCTGAAGCAGAAATTGAACTTCGCGGCGAGCCGCTCTTTCCATTTGAACTCGATAAAGAAGCCAGTGTGCATTACAGCTGGACCTGGTCGGGACCCGACGATCGCTCTGATGACATCGAATACCTTAAAAGTGACGACTTCCCGCGCTGCATAGCAAACGCCTGGGGCTCAGCCATCAACACCCTCGCTCACCCGGCGATTTTCCCCTGGCAGATTCCTGAATTTATCCTGTGGACCGCTCTTACTGCAAAATTTAATGCAGATGATATGTATAATAAAGTTAACTTTGCTCAGGATTGTGTAATCTCTGTTATTGACGGGATAAAGAGCGGAGAGCTTACTGAAGAAGATCTTCAGAACCCTGATGCTCTGCCGGCCGAATGTGAACTTCCCGATACACAGCGGGGGATATTCGGACTGCTTGACTGGGTACTGGAAAAACTCTACGGCAATCCGCAGGAAGATCTGAAAGAACAGCTTAAGGCCTGCCTTAGCAGTAACGTTGAAAATGTTCAGAACGGCCAGGATGTTGAAGACTGTCACCTTGACAATCCCTTCGTGTTTGGTCGCCTCAGAATTAATGAGCTACTTGCAATACTTGGAAGTGATGTACGCGTACCTTTAAGCCTTGTTTTTCACACATTCCTGCAGCTTACTTTATTTGATTCCCTGGCTGATTATATAACTGATATCGGCCAGGCGCTGCCGGATAACCTGATAAGCTTTCTTGCGCGGCATGCTGAAGAGAGTGCTCTTACCCTGCAGGAAACTCTTATTCTGCTTGAAGATATCCTTAAAAACGGCATTAACCGGAATTCAAGAGGCGGAAAGCTCTACTACGTTCCCGGACTTGAATACAATATAGCTGCTAAGACTTCAGCTGGTGTTAATATCTTTGCCGACCAGGCTCTTACAATAGTACCGCCTGAGAGAACCGGCCTGTGCACGCCGGCAAATCTGATGTGGGATTCTTACCACTTCCCGACAGTAACCTGGTCTAATCCGGCACTCTCACTTGAAAATGCATTAGAAGAAGATGTTTACTCCCAGCAGTCGCTTCCACGCAATCTCGATGAGCTGCTTGCTAAACTTAACAGCCAGGATAATAATCTCCCACTGGTTGAGCTTAGAATAACCTCACACGACTGGTTTGAGGGCAATAACGGCTTTCAAAACCCTGACATTGAGGATTTTCTGATGCGTAACAGCCCTCTTAAGCAGCAGAACCAACCTTTTGTCAGGGTGCTTCCGGACTTTGGCTTTTTCACTATGACTGATGAACAGTGGCTTACAAGCTCAATGGGCCGCTTTGCCGGAAGAAACCTTTCCTCAGGAAATGAGCTTATAGACTACAGTATGCACGTATCAACAAAACGGATGCATGTTCATTCTCTTAAGGGAAGCGATGTGTATTCATCAGAGTTTTTAAACGATGATAATAAAAATGATGTGATAGTAGTCATCTCTCAGGCCATAGACTTTAAACCGATCCTTATGCTTAACGGTGATGATGATGGCTTTGTAGCACAGGGACTGGATCAGGATTCAACCTTCTTTGCTGACTGGCCATCAATTATTGCGGCCCAGGGAAGCTGCGAGCCACCTGAGAATATACTTAATACGCTTCAGTTCCATCTCAGGTAACTTCTTATGAACCGGTAGGAGCTCTGGTCCTACCGGTTTCAATCTTCGCTGTCCTCTTCATCAGAGGCGATCTCAGCATCGCTAATCCACAGCTCAAAATCAGGGATGCCGCCTGTAAAGCCCGGCAAAGTTACTTCTGATACTTTCTCACGGCTAATCGTTAAACTCGAATCAGCAGGCAGATTAAAAACAGTGTAAGCACCACTATCGCTCTGTCCCTCAAAGCTGTAGGACCAGCTTATTTCAACACTCTTAAAATCTCTATCACTGTTATTAAAGATAACGCCATCCAGTGCTATCGGATAACTGTACTCACCATCGCCGGCTTCGTATGCTCCTTCAGGAGCAAATATCAGTTTCAGCTTCTTAACAGAAACATCACGTGCCGCTCCTGCCAGGGCATCACCATAGCCGTGATAAACGCCGCGCGGATTTATTACTCCGGCAAAATACAAAAGCGCTGCCAGCGCAACTATTACCCAGACCTCACTGTTTTTCGGCCTTGTTCTTACGCTTTTTCGCTTTTTCATAATTACTGTCCGGGGTTTTTACACTAAGTGCTTGCTTTGAATAGATATCGGCCAATTCACTGCCGGCACTTAACCGGCATTTTTGTCGCGTAAGACCGCCTAACAATAAAGATTTTCAGCCGTAAGAACCTCCGGAGGTGACTAAGCTACAAACTTATAACCCACTCCGTGTACAGTAAGGATATGTTTAGGTTGTTCAACGTTAGGCTCAATCTTTTGCCTCAAACGCGCAATATGGTTGTCCACCGTTCTGGTTGATGGATATGAATTATAACCCCAGACTTCGTCAAGAAGTTCATCACGGGTTACAACCGACCCCCGCTTTGCTACGAGGTATCTAAGAAGCCTGTATTCACGCGCTGAAAGCTCAAGAGGCCTGCTGGCCCGCTCAGCACGGTAGGCTTTAAAATCAATCACTACATCATCAAAGGTAATCTGATCCACCTCATTGGTTGATTGTGTCCTTCTAAGAAGCGCTTTAACGCGAGCTATCAGTTCACGCATGCCAAAAGGCTTGGCCAGATAATCATCAGCACCAAGATCCAGTCCCAGCACTTTGTCGACTTCAGCACTTCGCGCTGTCAATAAAATCAGAGGAGTTGAAATGCCTTTGGCTCTTAAATCCTTACAGGTCTGAAGGCCGTCCTTTTTAGGCATCATAACGTCGAGAATAATTAAATCAGGTTTTTTCTGTTCAACCAGCTGAGTTCCCTCTTCACCATCATTGGCAGTCACAACCTTAAAGCCCTCTAGCTCAAGGTTAAGCACCAGACTACGCTGAACACTCTGATCATCTTCAATTACAGCAATCAAATATTTTGAACAATCCAGCTGATTCATTGCACCCGTTAAACCAGTTACTTAAATTTGCGGCCGAACCGGAGATAAGCCATCAGGACAACAGTGGCCCTGGCCATTCATGCCATACCCTCTCCCGTTTGACCTTTATTATAACAAATATCAGCGTGTTAGGCACATATTCGCTTATACTCTGACTATATTTTAACACAATTTTAGTGGCTCTCAAATTATATTCTGAGCTTTTACGTGTAATTATAGCCAATTAGCAATTCTGCAGTCATACCCCCGATTACTTGCCTTTTTTGTAATTTTCCCTTAATTTTCGTAAGTTAAGTAAGCACGGCTGGCTAACAAGTCCGTCTTTAATTTATTTGAGATAATAAGATGTCTGAGAACAATACCTTTGCCGTTATCCAGAGCGGCGGAAAACAGTATCGCGTAAGCCCCGGCCAGCAGATTCTGGTTGAGCGTCTTGATGGTGAAAATGGCGATATGCTTGAGATTAAAGAAGTACTTATGGCCCGGGCTGATGGGGCTGAAATTAAAGTCGGCACTCCCTATGTAGAAGGAGCAGTGGTAAAGGCAAAAATTATTGCCACTGAAAAGGGCAGAAAAGTTATAGTTTTTAAGAAGCGCCGAAGACAGGGCTATATGAAAAAACAGGGTCACCGGCAGCTGCTTACGAAACTGGCAATTGAAAGGATTGAGGTTTAACTATGGCTCATAAAAAAGCAGGTGGAAGTTCAAAGAATGGCCGCGACAGTATCGGCAAGCGGCTTGGAATTAAAAAATTCGGCGGCGAATTTGTCAAAGCCGGTAATATACTGGTTCGCCAACGCGGCACAACTTACCACCCCGGTGTTAACGTTGGGCTCGGGCGCGACTATACTCTCTTTGCCAAAGCCGATGGACGGGTGCAGTTTAAAAAGGGTTTTAAGCATACTGTACACGTGATTCCCGAATAAGACGGCGGAGCCTGCAAATTTACCGGCATCCCTTAAACACTGCGGGCTCTGAACAATTAAAGTGTAAGATATACTGGCAGATAAAAGTGTTTTTGCGCCTGTTAGAGCTGTCACGTATGCGTGAGCGTGTCGCATACGCTTACGAGCCGATGTCTTTCTCACATTCAGCCAGATGTTATAATCGGTTGTAAATTTCAATTATGGAGACTTTACTTGAAAACATTCCGCTGAAACAGGACAGTATTAATTAACTTCCCTTGAATCAAACTCCGGGCATCAACATGAAATTTATTGACGAAGCAAAGATTGAGGTAGCAGCCGGAAAAGGTGGTGCCGGAGCAGTGAGTTTCAGGCGCGAAAAGTTTGTACCGCGTGGCGGCCCTGATGGCGGTGACGGTGGAAAGGGAGGCTCCATAATTCTGGTTGCCGACCGGAACAAACATACCCTGCTTGATTTTCGCTTTAAGCCTGTCTGGCAGGCCAAAAATGGAGCTCCTGGTGAGGGACGTAATAAAAACGGAAAGAACGGTGGCGATCTCGAAATAGCGGTACCCGTCGGCACTGAAATAAAAGACGCTCACACAGGAGAAAGAGTAGCTGATCTGACAGCAAACGGACAACGCGTAGTGCTGGCACGTGGCGGGCGTGGCGGGAAAGGTAATGCCTTTTTTAAGTCTGCAACCAACCAGACACCGCGACACGCTCAGCCCGGCGAAGAGGGCGAACGTGGAACTTACATCCTCTCCTTAAAACTGGTGGCCGATGTAGGTCTGGTCGGTTTTCCAAACGCAGGGAAATCTACCCTGCTCTCACGCATATCAAAAGCGAGACCAAAGATCGCTGATTATCCATTTACCACCCTGGAGCCTAATCTCGGTGTTGCGCAGAGTCCGGATGGGCGCACGTTCGTTGTTGCTGACATACCCGGACTGATAGAGGGGGCCCATACGGGCAAAGGTCTTGGAATCAAGTTCTTAAAACACATTGAGAGGACAAAAATTCTGCTTCATTTAATTGATCCGGACAGAATAGATGAATCGGGAAGGCCCTGCTCGGTACTGGATGATTTCAAAACGATCATGAATGAGCTTAAGAGTTACAGCCCGGAGCTTGCAAAGCGGCCGATGCTGGTGGCACTGACCAAGGCCGACACTGAGGCTGACCCGGGTTGCCGGGAGGCGGTAATTGAGCAGCTATCCTCAGAGGGCCTTGAGGCAATCAATATTTCAGCAGCAAGCGGATATGGGATAGATGAGTTGCTGCGCAGGCTGGCTGATATGCTCGAAAACGCCGGAGAAAGCAGTATGTAGGACACAACTGCTGTAAGTGAGTACGTCCCTTGAAGAGAGTTTGCATAAGTAAGTACCCTAAGGGAGTATAGAACCAACTTGAGCGTTGTGAAGAATAATTATCGTAGACGGTTACGGCAACGTTAACGTATACCTAATAGTCACCCCAAACTGGTGTGAAAGTACTAAGCAAAAAACTAACTTGAACGTTGTGAACACTACAATTCGTAAACGTGCACGTCTACGATTACGATTACGTCGACGTATACGTAATATAAATATATGGGTGTGAAGCTTCCAGGAATAATTAAAATTCGTGGACGGGAACGTCTGCGCAAACGTCCTTACACTTACGTCAACGTTGAAACTCACGTAATACTCCCCATGGGCCGCACACGAAATCATATCATTCCCCTGGAAGTTTTTATCTCTATAAGACCAGCCCATCATGCAAAAAGCGCCGTAATATCAGGATATTACTCGTCCTCGCAGGCTGCTTTAGTAACCATGCTATTTAAGTAAATTGCTGCAAATACCGATAATTGTTATAATAGAATTAAGTAAGGAAAATTACCTGCTATCAGGGAGTTGAGTACGAGAACAAGAGTAAATATATCAGCCGGATTATACAGTAAATCTTCCTGCGCTGCCCTAAAGAGTCCTGCCAGCCTGCCAGAATATGTTTTCAGTTGTTTATTTTTAGCTTCATTTATTGGAGGGAAAGCTTTCCTGCGTGCCTTTTAGCGCGCAGCTTTAAGTTTTATGATAAGACCTGTCCCACAGATAGTCTTTAGTCCCGCTCCCGCAGAAACCCTGCGCAGAAGAATTTTGAGCTTTGTTAATTATTTATGCCTGCCTCCGTCAGCAGCAATGGATTGCTGCTATGCCAGACAGGTGCTGTTATCCGTAAACTTTAATGGAGGACGATGCCCTTGAGTAAAGCTGAATCAATACTCGCAGATAAAAGTGAACATTATGATGTTAGTCTTGATATTACACGCTTAATTGTAAATGCCTGCGCTGAAGCAAAGGCAAGTGACCTTTCAGTGCTCGATGTTTCAGAAGTTTTTGATCTAAGCGACTATTTTGTGCTTGCCAGCGGTCGCTCTGACAGGCAGGTCCAGGGAATTGCAAACAAAGTAATTACTGCCATGCAGGAGTGCGGCTACCGACCGCTGGCAGTTGAGGGATTTGACAGGGGGCACTGGATACTTATCGATTTTGGTGAACATATCGTACACATCTTTTATGAGCCTCTTAGAAGCCACTATGACATTGAAGGCCTCTGGGTTAAGGCCAAAAAGCTGGAAGTTATACCCGGAAGAGAAGTTATAGTTAGAAAACAGGTAGCAGCCTGACAGGCTCAGCGGGAGCTATCCATCTATAAAGCTCACGCAGCCAGTTGCTGTAAGCGCAGTACGTCTTGGACCGCCGGGCACTATTTATATCCTCAGCAACTATTATCACTGTAAATTTATACTGGGAATATTCCCCCTAAAAATCCTCCTAACTCTTTACTTTTTGACCGCACAGTGAAATATTGGGGCAGGCATAAATACGCTGTACGTAATTAATCAGCGCAAATTGTAACTTTGCGCCTCAATAGCCATTCAGGCAGGTGCCCTATGATCAGAAGAATCAATAAACTTATCGGAATAGCATTAATTGTCGGATTGGCGCTTTACTTTGTCCTCTTAAATAAGGATCCGATTACACTTTATATCAGCCCATCAAAGCCGCTGTTAACTACCGTAGGCGGAATAGTGCTTCTGGGTATGTTTGCCCTCGGTGTGCTGGTTGCCGGACTGGTTGGGCTGGTCCTTGGTGTTAAAGCCTATTTAAGGGAACGCTCTCTTCAAAACCGAGAAAAGCAGATGCGCGATTTTTACAAGGGCATGATTGAAGCGCGCTCATATCTCGCTGCTGGCGACTGGGAACGTGCACGTAACCAGTGGGAGAAAATTGCCAAAAAGGATCCAACTGATGTAATAGCGAGAATTGCTCTGTCCGAATCGCTTCAGGGCGCCGGTGATTTACGCGGCGCACTTAAAATTCTCGACGGTGCCCGTGCGGCAGATCCAAATAACATTGAGGTTTTGTTTCGTGCGGCCGAGCTTAATCTTGCGCTGGGGAACAAAACTGCTGCTATAGATAATCTGGCGCTTATTCTCTACAACTTTCCGAACTTAAAGGCTGCCCGTATGGCCCGCGATCTCTCTGAAGAGCTGGATCGGCTGGATGACGCCCTTGAATATCAGGCACAGCTTGAACAGCTCGGCGAAGACCCTGAAAAACTTAAATATGCGGCAGCCAGATTGGAGTATAAAAAACTGCTGCGCGATTTTGGCACTGATATTGAACAGCTTGGTGAGAAACTTCGAAAGCTCATAAAGCGCTATCCTAATTGTGCAGAAGCGCTGCTTAAGCTGGCAGAAATTGAAGAATCGGCCGGAAATACTGAAAAATCAGCAGAGTTTTTTATCCGTGCAGCGCGTGCCAGCGGCTGCCCGGGACTCTGGAAGAAGGCTGTAAATCTCTGGATTAAGAACAATCAGCCTGAGCGGGCTATCGCAGCTGCCAGAAGCGCATTAAAAGATGCCGAAGGAAAATTAAAAATTCACGCCGCGTTAAATCTGATTTTGCTGTATATCGATCTTAATATGTTCGATGAAGCAGCTGAGGAGCTTGAGCGTACCCGCAAGGCGCTGTCCTCCCAGGAAGGAGAAGATTATGATGATCTGAAGAAAAAATTCCTCCTTCTTCAGGGGCTACTTTATAATTCACGCGGCGAGCAGCTTAAGGCTGCACAGGTCTGGAAGCGGCTGCTGGCAAATAATCTTTCACTTAGCGAAACGCCCGTGGAAAAACACGTTAAAACTAACGGCAAAGCCCCGTCTCCTGTATTATCCACTCCTTAATATGGCATGGTGGCACTGGTGAGTTACAGTAAAGACAGCCCGCTGCTTTTATGTATACTGGATGGGTTTGGCTTAAATCCCGAAAAACGCGGAAACGCTATTGCCCAGGCCCGCACACCGGTCTTTGACAGATTATTTATTCAAAACCCTTCAGCAACACTGATTACTCACGGACTCTCGGTTGGCCTGCCCAAAGGCCAGATGGGAAACTCGGAAGTGGGCCACCTTACAATTGGTGCCGGACGTGTTGTTAAGCAGTGGCTTTTAAAGATTAGCGACGAACTCAAAGACGGAACCGTTGAGGGCAGTGAAACTTTTACGAATTTCTGTAGGGCCACTTCTGGATCTTCAGCCGTCCATTTAATTGGCCTTTTTAGTGACGGCGGTGTGCATTCTCACGAAAAGCATCTCTTTTCCTTTATAGAGCTTTTGGAAAAGCATAACCCTGCTAGCCGCTTGGTGCTGCATCTAATTACTGATGGCCGTGACGTGTCTCCCCATCAGGCTGCTGCTAAATTAAAAGAGTTAAACAGATACCTTACTGCCTACCCGCGTGTAGTTATTGGTACGGTAATGGGCCGGCTGTATGCCATGGATCGCGATACCCGCTGGAAGCGGACAGAAAAAGCCTATAGAGCAATTGCTCTGGCTGATGCGCCACGGGCCGAATCTGCCCTGGCCTGGGTCGAAAGCTCCTACAAAAGAGATATTACTGATGAGTTTATTGAACCTGCTGTTATTAATCCGTCACCGATAGGAGCAGGTGATGGAATAGTATTCTGGAACTTCCGGGCTGACAGGATGCGTCAGATTGTTAGAGTTCTTTCACTTGCTGATTTTAATGAATTTAAGAGAGAACATCCGCTTCCAGCGCGCGAGAACGTTTTGTGCTTTACTGAGTATGATTCAACATTCGGGCTCCCGTATCTTTTTGCACCTGAAAAAGTCCTAAATCATATGGGAGAAGTTATTTCCAATCTGGGACTAAAACAGCTTAGAACGGCAGAAACCGAAAAGTACCCGCATGTTACTTACTTTTTTAATAGTGGAGTTGAAGAGCCCTATCCGGGTGAGAACCGTAAACTCATTCCCTCCCCGCGTGATGTAAAAACTTATGACTTAAAACCAGAGATGAGCGCATATCCCGTAAAGGATGTAGTGGTTAATGCCTTAAACTCAGGCGAATATGATTTTATTGTAGTAAACTTTGCAAACTGCGACATGGTCGGTCACACCGGCGTAATAGAAGCAGCTATTAAGGCTGCTGAAACAGTTGATCACTGTCTGGGCGAAGTTGTCGAGGCTCTAAAAAGTGCCGGTGGCTGCGGTCTGGTTATTGCCGACCACGGTAATGCCGAACAGATGATAAACTACGATGACGGCTCGCCACACACTGCCCATACCACCTGGCCGGTGCCTGTAATTGCGCTTGGTATGGAAGGGATTAAGTTACGCGACGGTACACTTGCTGATGTTGCGCCAACGCTTCTAAAAATGGCCGAAATCTCAAGGCCGAAAGAGATGACGGGAGAGGCTCTTTTTTAAGACCCCCCACAAGGACCGCGGCAGCCGCTCTGCAGTTTTTTCAGAGGGCTGTTCACAAATTGCAGCAGCGTTTCACTCAAATCACTTGAGCTTTAACATCCATCTAATGATTCTTGGTGGTTATAATTCAAGCCTGGCTGTAGAATCAGGGGCATAAAAACTGCATCTAACCCCGGGGATAGAACTGTTCTATGCGCGTGTATACTAAGGTTATTGCTATACTTACAGCAGCCCTGGCACTTACTCCGGGTAGTGCCTATTCACAGGATTTAGGCGGTCAAATTTCTACATTTGCATTTGGCCTTGGGTTAAGTCTTGACTCAACAGCCATTTCAAAACTTAAAGCATACGACCTGGTAGTAATAGACGGGACTGACGCCACGGCAGAACAGGTCTTATCACTTAAATCTTCCGGCGCAGTTGTGCTGGGTTATGCTTCAGCCGGTACTATAGAAAAGGGCAGACCCTGGTTTAAAAAATTAAAAAAACGATTTGCGCTTGCATACTGGCCGGACTGGGATGAGTGGTTTGTAAAGGTATCGAGCCGGAGATTTAGAAAGTTTTTTATTCGAAAAATTGCGCAACCTATCCTTGCAAAGGGCTTTGACGGCCTGTTCCTGGATAACGTTGATATGGTAAGCCAGTTCCCAAAAGAAACCCGTGGCATGAAAAGACTCTTAAAAATGGTTCGCCGCCGTCTCGGCTTCAACAGGCTTTTATTTATTCAAAACGGAGACGATATTGTTAGCAAATTTGAAAAATACATAGACGGCTGGAACAGAGAAGATGTTACCTCAACTTATGACTTTGATACTAAAAGTTATGTGCTACAGCCTGCAAAAGATCGGAATGCTGCCCTGGCTTTTGTACGCTCCATGAAACAAAAAGGCTTTATTGTAACAACAGCAGATTACACAGCAGATAACAGTTCACAGGCAGCAATTGCAAGTGTTGTAAACTCCTGCCATGCAGGGGCTGTTCCGTTTGTTTCAGATATTCTTTTAACACGACTTCCAGAGGAGCCTTTCCGATGCAACTGAGATTACAGCTGTTAAGCCAGGGGATTTTTACTTATAAGCAACCGCTTCCGGCACAGGCTGCCGGCAAAATGGTTGTGCTAATACTTATAGGTGGACTTTTCTCAGTAATTACCGGGCAGCCTGCGGCCTATGCGCAAAAAGTAGTTCCCCGCCCCGGATTTATCTATCACGCCGCCTTTCCTGATTTTGGCGGACCGGAAGATAAGGTTACTCTTGAGAGAATAACCAAATTTGAAGACCTGGCCGGCAAAAAAATTGCCTGGGCCTATTTCTCAAACAACTGGTGGCGGAGAATTAAATATCCCCAGGCTGCAATTAATACAATTCATTCCCACGGCTCGGTTCCTTTTGTGCGGCTTATGGCACGCTCCAAATTCGGAAAGCCGCGCGCAGATAAAAGATACCGCTTAAGAAAGATCCTTTCCGGAAAATTCGACCGTGCGATCTCTGCCTGGGCTGATGCTGCCGCTGCCAGCGGTATTCCCATGATGGTTGAGTTTGGATCCGAGGTAAATGGTTTCTGGGTTCCCTGGAACGGCAAATGGAACGGCAGGGGAAGAAAAAAACGCTACGGCGATCCGCATATGGCTGACGGGCCGGAGCGCTTTCGGGACGCTTACCGCCACATTGTAGATATTTTTAGAGCCCGCGGCGCAAACAATGTTACCTGGGTTTTTCACGTTAATGCCATCTCGTATCCAAACGCAAAATGGAACACAATCAAGGCATATTATCCAGGGGACGATTATGTAGACTGGATAGGAGTGAGTGTTTATGGTGCGTTAAATGCATCTGAAGCGTGGCTATCGTTTACAGAGGTACTAGATCAAGCCTACCCGCAGCTTGTAGCACTTTCAGCTGATAAGCCGCTGGCGCTCCTTGAATTTGGTGTTGATGAGCGCAGGCACAATCCTTCCTTAAAGGCGGCCTGGATCAGTGAAGCTATTAATTCCATAGCATCCGGACGCTACCCCCGTATACGCGCAATCAGTTACTGGCACGAGAACTGGCGGAATGCCCACGGGGTAGAATCCAGACTGCATATTAACTCTTCCCCGGAGGCGCTGGCTGCATACCGCAGTGCAGTGGCAAACAGTATCTTTACATCGTCTGTGAAAATACGTTGATACATAAGAGCTTCCGAGTTATTGCCCCGCTATGATCACTCACTGGTAAGCTGAATCTATACTGAGCCCGGGGGAGAGTAACAGGCATCGATCCTTACCTCACAGCTTTCTTTGCCGGAAAACTACTGAGGATAGCGAAACTTTCCTACTGGATAGTCGAGTTATCTGTGTGTGAACTTTATCTCAGATGCTATTAACTTATTGTTGCCCCCTTCCTGTACTGTCTGCGGTTATCCGCTGCGCCGGGGATTTTTGTGTAGTCTCTGCCAGGTAGATGCGCCTGAGGGGTCATACCGCCTAAGCTCTCTTCCTAAAAGGCTAATAGATATAAACTTCTGCCGTATTTGCGCAGCGCCACTGCCTGTCTCCGGCAAACTCTGTCAGCAGTGCAGGCTGGCGCAGCCAGCATTTAATTCTCTTCGGCATGTATGGTGGTATACGGGAAACATAAGAGACGCCATAGTGGTTGCCAAATTTAATCCGAGTTTAAAACTTACAAGACATATTTCCCGCCTTGCTGCAGAGTATCTTCCCCGCCTTTACAAGAATTTTTACTGGGATCTTATCACCTGTGTACCGCCATCAGCTAAAACCCATACAAAGCGCGGCTTTAATCAGAGCGCTGTTCTGGCGAAGGAGATATCGAAACTTACTGGTATAAAACCGGCCTACAGGGCTTTAAAGCGCTGTAAACGTAATCCTCCCCAGGTGGGACTGGATGCACATAAGCGAAAACACAATATGAAAAACGCGATAATATGCCGCGTAAATCTATCAGGACTTAAAATTTTACTGGTAGATGATGTATTTACTACCGGAGAAACTGCTTCAGCCTGCACAAAAGCCCTTATAAGTGCAGGAGCTGCCTGCACTGATATATTTACCATTGCACGCTCGGAAAATAATTTAATTATCCCAAGAATAACTGTTACTAAAGCGGCTTTATAGGCGATCTTTGCCCTCCTGCCGCAATATAAAGTAGAGTAATCTTGCTGGACGCTGCGTTCGGCAGCCTGTGTAGACTTATAGCTGCGAAAATCTCCTGGGAGAGAATAATCTTATGAACCACTGTTGTCACAACACAGCACTTAAAGACGAAACCGGCAATAAGCCCCCTGCCCCGGCAGGCGTTCCGGCTAAAACTGTTTATACCTGCCCGATGCATCCTGAAGTTGAACAGCCTGACCCCGGTAGCTGCCCCAAGTGCGGCATGGCGCTTGAACCTAAATACGTGGCACCTGTTAAGGAAGAGAATCATGAGCTAAAGGATCTCAGCAGACGCTTTGTTGTAAGCGCAGTTTTTGCATTGCCGCTTCTATTAATTTCAATGGGAACTGACCTTGGCATAGTTTCAGTACCCAGGTGGCTTGCTGGCCGAAAGCTTGTATGGCTTCAGCTTCTCTTGGCTTCGCCGGTAGTTCTGTGGGGAGCACGGCCGTTTTTTAAACGCGGAATTGAGTCATTTAAGACTTTTAATCTTAATATGTTTACGCTGATTACAATTGGCGTAGCAGTTGCCTACATTTATAGCGTCATTGCGACAGTCTTTCCGGGTATTTTCCCTGCTGCCTTTAAAAACCCCACTGGCCTTGTACCTGTATACTTTGAAGCATCAGCAGTTATTGTGGTGCTGGTTCTTTTAGGACAGGTACTGGAACATAAAGCACGCGACCGCACCAGTAGCGCCATCCGTGAGCTTCTTCAGCTTGTTCCTCCACAGGCAACCAGAATTAAAGCTGACGGCACTGAAGAAACCGTGCCGCTGGAGCATGTTAATACAGGAGATCTGCTTAGAATCCGCCCAGGCGATAAAATCCCGGTAGATGGAGTTGTGACCGAAGGTAGTTCCACTGTTGATGAATCCATGCTTACAGGCGAGCCGCTGCCGGTTGAAAAAACCCCTGGCTCTAAACTTATAGCCGGTACAGTTAACAACACCGGCAGCCTGATTATGCGGGCAACTAAAGTTGGGGCAGAAACTCTGCTCTCCCAGATAGTTGCAATGGTTAGCGAAGCACAGCGCTCAAGGGCTCCGGTTCAGCGCCTGGCTGATACTGTCTCAGCTTACTTTGTGCCGGCAGTTGTAATTTCAGCAGTTATAACATTTATTGTCTGGGCACTTTACGGGCCTACGCCTTCTTTTTCTTATGCGCTTTTAAACTCAATTGCTGTGCTGATTATTGCCTGCCCCTGCGCGCTGGGGCTGGCAACGCCTATGTCAATTATGGTTTCAACAGGCACCGGCGCAAAACACGGCATCTTAGTGAAAGATGCTGCCACGCTTGAAACCCTTGAAAAGGTTGACACTGTGGTAGTTGATAAGACCGGCACTCTTACAGAGGGGCGTCCTAAACTCGTTTCAACTTACAGCCATAGCGACATTAATGAGGATAAGCTGCTCTCTCTGGCAGCTTCTGTTGAAGTAGCCAGCGAACACCCGCTGGCTGCTGCGATAGTAGCAGGTGCAAAAGAGCGTGGAGTTCCGATTAGTGAAGTTAAGGATTTTACGGCTGTTGTCGGTAAGGGCGTGACCGGCTTTGTTACAGGAATTAAAGTTGCAGTTGGAACGCAGAAACTATTAGAAGAAACCTCACCACTCGATAATAATCTTCTGGAGCGCGCAGAGAAACTTCGCCTTGAAGGCCAGACAGTGATGTTTGTTGCACTGAATGGAAAGCCGGCAGGACTCCTGGGAGTGGCTGATCCTGTAAAAAGCAGCACGCCTGAAGCTCTAAAAATGCTTGCCGGCGAGCGTGTTAAGGTAGTAATGCTTACCGGTGATAATCTCCTTACCGCTAAAGCAATTGCACAAAAACTTGGCATTACTGACCTTCATGCGGAAGTTATGCCGCAGGATAAATACAAAATCGTTAAAGACCTTCAGGCTTCGGGACGTACAGTGGCAATGGCCGGTGACGGTATTAACGATGCTCCTGCCCTGGCGCAGGCAGATGTTGGTATTGCCATGGGAACCGGTACCGACATTGCCATGCAGGCAGCCGGCATTACGCTTGTAAAAGGCGACCTTAGAGGAATTGCGCGTGCAATAAAACTAAGCAGACTTACTATGCGTAATATACGCCAGAATCTCTTTTTTGCTTTCGTCTATAACGCCCTGGGAGTACCGCTGGCAGCCGGAGTACTTTACCCGTTTTATGGTGTGCTCTTAAACCCTATGTTTGCAGCACTGGCTATGAGTCTTAGTTCCCTCTCAGTTGTGGGTAATGCGCTGAGGTTAAGAAGCCTCCAGATATAGCCTGTTTTTTTGACTAAAAACTGGAGACTTCTTTTCTCTTTGGTTCCTGTGTGGAAGCAGAACTAGTTAACTTCTGTTAAACCTGTTCATGCGCAAAGCACCTGAATTAAACCTGTAGGGCTGATACAGGCTACTGCTGCCACTAGAGCTATTGGCACCACTGCCGGAACCGGAGCCAGACCCTGTTGAATCTGCCGGTGCCCCTCCAGATCCTGATCCAGATCCTGAATTGTCACCGGAACCAGAATCAGAACCAGAAGCAAAGCTAGTGCACGAAGTTCTGGTTGCCGCACATTTTATACGAGTACTGCCCATTTCCTGGTATGACTCTGCGCTACAGGATTGGCTTGAATTTGTACACGAGCGTCCGTCATAGTTACTTTCAGTAAAACTCGCATTTACTCCAGGTATGCCCACCCATTTATACACGCCCCACTTGCCAATCTTCTTCTCGAGGGAGCAATTCCCGTTTCGAATATAACCGACCTCATTACCTTGAGCGCTCTGGCAGGCGCTACATGCACTCTTACATCCTTCAGAAGTAAGATCCGAAAAGCCGCTGCCAAATGCCTCGCCGGTAGCCGAGGGGGGAAGCTGGCTCACATTGGTTACAACTAAAGAACTGGTATAAACTCCCAGCATTAGAACTGCCTTCTTAAAATTTACCAAACCTAGCATAATTTAACCTCCTAATGTAAAAATCACTATTAGCTTACGTTGTCCCTGCTTTAAGTTTTTTAGTTGTACAAAGGGTAGAGATCTCAACGCACAAACATCTAACCCGGTTGAAACTGTCATCTAAGCAGGTCTTATGGATTCGCCGTCGGGCAATATATACATGGTAATTCTTTTCGTTGCAAAGCTGCATATTACCCAACATTGCATTGCTGGCATCATATTTTTTATCTCCAGCATTACACGTAAAGTCCTGGCCGAAAAAGTCATGACCGCTATATTCAAAAAGCTGTTGAATCCTGTCAGGTGAAGAGACAAATGCTACAGTCTGGGCTGCTGCGTCAGCTGTCAACAGGAATACCTGCAATGCGAAAGCAATTAAAAAGGAAGAAGATACCTTCATTGCACCATCACAAAAACGACTACAGCCCAGCGTAACTAAGCACGCCGGTAGTGTTCACACACATTATATGTTATGGCTGTTTTAGTTTTAACGTATCAAAAAAAAGCCCCCCGCCGCGATAGGAAATAACCACTTGAAAAGACTTTATTTTAAAGATATTTAATGGATTTTAGCTAATTGACTGAAGTTAAACTACCGATGCCCTCAAGAGAGTCTGCCAGCATCACAGCCGAAGCACGTAAGCGGATTTACGCATACCTGGCACTTAGTGCACAGATTATCCTGCTGACCGCATATTTACTTGTTCCGTACCTGGCCCATAGCGATGCTCTGCAGTGGGATGCTGTTGGCCATGTTTTTCAGTCCTGGTTTATTAAAGAATATCTTTTCCCCGCGTTAACGGGATGGAACTTTTTCTTTTTTGCTGGTTATCCGCAGGGGACTTTTTATCCTCCGCTTTTTCACTACGGAACGGCCTGCCTGGCATTTCTGCTGGGAGTCAAGCTGGCTTTTAAGGCTCTGGTGTCTCTGGCGGTACTGGCGCTTGTGCCCAGCGCTTATTATTTCGCGAGAGCCTGTCATGCAAAGCGAATTTCAGCTGCCACTGCAAGCGCCGGAGTCACCACGCTGATGGCAGCACCAATTGTTTACTCACTCGGTAATAACAATATAGGAGGGACGTTTCTCTCAACATTTAACACCGGGCTGGTGACAAACGCTGCTGCACTGCCGCTGTTTTTTCTGTACTGTGGAGCGCTTTTGAAGGCAGAGCGCAATTATAATCTTTTATGGCCTTCACTTCTGCTTGCCCTGTTGATACTAACCCATACGTTATCAACCATCGCTGCAGGGCTTTTTGCGTTGTGCTGCTTGTCTTTGCAGTTGCGTAATCTTCGAATAATACGGCTGCATATCTTGCATTATGGCTTGACGTTATTACTTACCGCCTTCTGGATTATCCCTTTCCTGGTTTACCTGCCCTTTACCGAGACAGTAAAAATATCTCTGCGCCTGGCCCCGGGAGGCTTATTAATCGAAATCCTGGGGATTATTTTGGTAATTAGCGGTATTATTAAAGACCGCCTTTCGTATGCTCCTGCAATTTATTTTTTGCTGCTCACGTCAGTCCTGCTTACAATTAATTTACTGAATATACCTTTTCATGTATACCGCCTGATTCTCTTCGCCATAATCATGATTCCTTTGTTTGTGGTACAATTCTTAAACCCCGAAAAACACGGATACCTTCTGGCTGCCCTTATGGTGTTCCTGGTTTACTGTCTTGCCAGCAACAACATTGCTGTGTATGGACCCAAAATGCCGGAACTCACATTTAACCGGCAGGCCTTTAAAAACCGGACCTGGGTTGTTATCCCCCCATCTGATGAAAATTCACCACATCTTCTTCAACATGTAATACCCACCCGCTTTCGGGTGGCCTCGCTAAAGGGACTATTCGTAGAATCTTCTCCTAACGCGCGCTTTATTCTTTCAACAGAAAAATTACTGGATCAGCACTCTATGGTATGGGGAGTGCCAACGATGATAACAAAAGACCTGCCGAAAGAAACCAAGCGCAATATACTTGCACGTATGCTGCGCATATACGGAATAAACTCGGTCTTATCAACCCACACGCTGCCGTTGCTGAAAAACACCGTCACAAGACCTGCTTTCAGCTATGACAAAGCTCGCCCGCATTTTAAGCTA
>RFHI01000165.1 GCA_003696425.1 Candidatus Dadabacteria bacterium
AAACAAAGGTGCCTTTTAACTACTGTATCGATAAGAAATACCATGAAATTTGTACCTTAATTACTGATTTATAAAATTCTGTATTGACGCATTTACTTTAAGTCAGTAAAAGCTTTAGTTGTGTTAAAGCAACATCGCCGTTTTTTCAATAATTTAGATAATTTTTGATACTGGCTGGAGAGCAGGACAATATGAGCAGCAATACAGGAACCAGTCGCTTCACCCCCGAGAGAGAAGAGGATAATGAAGCGCAATCGCCGGTAAAACCCGAGAGAAATCTTCTGGCAGCTGTGCTGGCACGGGCCATATGCGACGCATTCGGGACCGCGCACTGCGAACGGCATGTTGTAAGAAGTGCCCGTCAGTGGCTTTTTGGTAAACTTACCCCCAAAACACCTTTTAGTTTTGCCTGGGTGGCACTCCATCTCGATCTTGATCCGGTCTCTCTTCAGGACAGTTTAAGAAGTTACGAACGTAATCCGGAAGAGATCCAGGAGAGACTTACCTTACTGCGCTAGACTTACAGCGCATTAAAAACTTGGAGCACGTTTTTCTATCGCGGCACGTACGCCTTCTTTAAATTCTGCGCTTGCGTAATTCTCAGCCTGACACTCAGCTTCTCTCTTAAGAGCGCGCTCAAGCTCTTCAGGGTCTCCTCGAAGAGAGCGCGTAAGCTGCCTGACGGAGAGTGGTCCGCAGGATGCTATTTCTCTGGCCACTTTCATGCTCTCTTCAATAACATCTTCAACTGCCACCACACGGGAGACCAGCCCGCACTTAAGAGCCACTGCTGAGTCAATTACCCGTCCCGTCATCATAAGCTCGCTGGCCTGCGCCTGCCCAATAATCCGGGGCAAAAAGTAGGTTGCACCCATACCTGGATGAAGCCCCAGCTTTGTAAAGGTTAGGCCCAGCTTGGCGGTCTCGCTTACTATCCGGATGTCACAGGCAGCTGCTATACACAGTCCGGCCCCTATTGCATGTCCGTTAACAGCCGCTATAACAGGGATATCAAGCGTAAGCATACTTAAAAAAGCATGATAAAAATCCATCATCCGTTTGTAGTTCTCCTCCCTGGTAAGCTCAGTCTTTTTTTCAAGCATATCCAGGTGGCCACCAGCTGAAAAAGCGCGCCCTGCCCCAGTCAGTATCAGCACCCGTGGTTTATCTCCTTTAGCGATTTCAGCCACAAGAGCTTTGAACTCCTGCGCCATCTCCTCACTCATCGCATTCAGATTATCCGGATCGTTTAATGTAATGAATCCAATCTCTTTCTCAGGCCGGTCAAGTTTCACAAGCGCCATAGCTTTATCCTCTTTTAATATCTAAATAATCTTCGTCTAGCATCCTGCCATTCTATTCCAAATAAGGTCATAATCAGAAAAGAGAAGCTTTTCAACAATAGCGGAATAATGGAAAAACACGCTCTCGGATCGCATAAGCTTATAAAATTACTGCTTAAATTTCTTCTAAAAGCTGCTACTTTTGCCCCCTGGAACTCATCATAAATACTGGGAAAAAAATAAGGTTTTGCCGGCGGCAATTCTAAGCGGAACAGATACTATGGCTCGTGGTGGACGATATTCAAATACGGAAAAAGCTGCGATAACGCTTCTCAGCCTGGGTAAGGATGTAGCCTCAGAGGTTTTACAGCACCTGAGTGAACAGGAAGTAAAGCGCATAAGTCGCGCTTTTATGGCTGTCTCGGAAGTGGATCGTGAAACCCAGTTTGAAGTGGCAAACGAATTCCGCACCATGATTAATGCCGGTAATAAAGTGCTTGTAGACGGCCGTGAATTCGCTAAAGATGTTATTGCAGAAGCGTTTGGAGAAACTGCTGGCGAAGGCCTGCTTGAATACATTACTGGAGCCCGCAAAGAACCCATCAGCCAGATTATCCAGGATGTACCTGAAAAGATTTTAAACAGTTTTATTGCCGCCGAACACCCTCAGACAGTTTCATTTTTAATGACCAAGATGAATCCTGACCAGGCTGCTGCGGTTTTGCAAACTATGCCGGAAGAAGCTCAAACAGACATTTTAATTAGGATTGCAAATTTAAATAATGTGAAAGCCGATGTTGTTGATGAAGTACGCGAAGTACTGCGTGCCCAGCTGCGCGGCAGCGGTGCTAATGAAGAAGAAGTAGTAGGACCTAAATCAGCAGCTGATATTCTTAACTTTGTAGACCGCACTAATGAAGAGAGAATTCTTACAGAGATTGAAGAGATGTATCCGGATATGGCGGAACAGATCCGTAACCTGATGTTTACTTTCGAAGACTGTAAGAAAATCGATGATAAAGGCATCCAGACAGTTCTTAAAGAAGTGCCGCGGGATCAGCTTGTGCTTTCACTGAAAACAGCCAGTGATGAACTTAAAGATTTGCTCTTTAGAAATGTTTCGCAGCGTGCTGCCCAGATGATCCAGGAGGATCTGGAAGCGCTTGGTCCGGTTAAACTAAAAGACGTTGAAAAGGCCCAGCAGGGTATTGTTGATATAGTACGACGACTTGAGGCTGAAGGTAAGATTGTTATCGGCGGCTCCGGCGCAGACGAGATGCTGGTTTAA